>JBEIMN010000364.1:0-4104 GCA_040378705.1 Acidobacteriota bacterium | reverse complement strand
TCCCCAGGCCATGGGCAAGGATCTCCAGAATATCAACCCGGCGGCCGTGCGAATGCCCGGCTGGGGCATCTATGCGCGTGATCAGTGGCAGGTGACGCGCAATCTGACCCTTAACTACGGCACTCGCTTCGAGCGCTATCCGTTTGCGACCCGTGATCATCGCGGCGCTGAGCGCTACGATCCAGTCACCGATCGTGTCCTCATCGGCGGCCTTGGCAGCACGCCAGAGAACACCGGCGTCGAGGTTGGCGCCGGCCAGTTCGCGCCGCGCCTTGGCATTGCCTGGCGGGCGACTGAAAAGACTGTCGTTCGCGTCGGTTACGGCATCAGCGTCGACCCCAACTCCTTCCGGAACATGCGCGACGCATACCCGGCGACCATCTCACTCCAGCTCTCCGGCGCGAGCTCATTCCAGGCTGCCGGTCCACTCAAGACTGGTCTCCCGGCGATCATCTCACCCGATATCTCGTCCGGATCGATCACGCTCCCAACCGCGATCGGTACATAGACCTTTCCGCAGATCTTCAACCGGGGCTACATCCAGTCGCTCAACCTGACCCTTCAGCGTGATATCGGCTGGGGCTTCACCGTCCAGGGAGCCTACGTCGCGACACGGGCCATCCGCCAGACCGCCAACGTCAATATCAACGCTGGCGAAGTCGGCCTTGGCAACCCCGGCCGCTCGCTTGCACGCTATGGCCGGATCGCCAACATCAACATGCTCGTCCCATTCAACACGGCGACCTACGACGGCTTTCAGGCCCAGGTCAATCGTCGCCTCAACCCGGCCGCCCAGATCGGCCTCACCTACACCTTCTCCAAATCGATGGGTTACGCTGATAACAGTGATTCGGGCCTGACCTTCAACTCCGTTTCGCAGTGGGCTCGCAACCGTGCCCTCTCCAGCTTCGATCGAACCCATAACCTGCAGATTTACGGCGTCTATGAGCTGCCCTTCGGCGCCGGCAAGCGCTGGGCAACCAGCGGCCCTGGCTCCTGGTTTCTCGGCGGATGGCAGCTCAACGGCATCGTCTCGCAGATTAGTGGCACTCCGTTCACGATCACCTCTGCGGGCACTTCACTCAATGCCCCCGGCAATACGCAGACCGCTGACCTTGTTGCGTCAAAGGTCAACTTCCCCGGCGGCATCGGTCGCGGCGCTTCGTGGTTCGATCCGACGGCCTTCGCCCCGGTGACTGCCGTTCGCTACGGCACACTCGGACGGAACACCATGCGCGGCCCCGGCGTCTTCAACATGGACGCGAGCATCTTCCGCAACTTCAAGCTGACCGAGCGGTTCAGGCTCCAGTTCCGGGCCGAGTCCTTCAACGTCACCAATACCCCGGCCTTCAACAACCCTGGATCGAACGCCTCCTCGCCAACGCGGCGCGCCGATGGCTCGATCATCAATACCAACGGCTTCAGCGAGATCACTTCCGCTCAGGGTACCGAGCGGCAGATCCGCTTCGCACTCAAGCTGACTTTCTGATAGCCTGACCAAAACCAGAACGGGACCATCGACTGTCTTAACCGTCGGTGGTCCCGTTCTTGTATCGCCGCTTTCTGGTGAAGGAATGGATTCCGCTGTCAGGGCATGGTAGATTCAAGTCTTCCGGATTCGTTTTTATGGAGATCGCCATGTCGACCAGGCCAATAATCAGACTAACCCAGGCTGAGTACCTTCAACTGGACCGCCAGTCCGAGTTACGGCACGAATTTCTGGCTGGCGAGGTCTTTGTCATGACCGGGGCCAGTCGTAACCATAACCTGATTACCGTCAATGTCGCCGCTGCACTCAGCGAACAACTTCGCCGTCGTCAATGCGAGGTGTATGCCAGCGATATGAGGGTGAAGGTCTCTCCACCGCGGCTCTACACCTATCCTGATGTTATCGTAGTCTGTGGAACTCCACACTTTGAAGACGACGTCAATGACACCCTGCTCAATCCAACCATTCTGATCGAAGTACTCTCAAAATCGACCGAGGCCTATGACCGGGGACTGAAGTTTGAGTTGTATCGCGGACTGGAATCACTGCAGGAGTTTATCCTGATCGCACAGAATAAGCGCCAAGTAGAACACTATCGCCGTCAGGCTGACAATCGCTGGATACTGACTGAAACGAATGATCCGGCAGGCTTAGTCGTCCTTGAATCCATCGCCAGTCAACTCGCGGTTGAGCAGATCTATTTGAAAGTTGCGCTTGAGCTATCCGGGTCGGTTGAAATCGAGGGATAGTTTGAAACTGCTGCCTCACTTCAGAGTCGGGCGCCCTGGGTGCGCGGGCCTCCGGCCCGCATGCCCCCGGCACAGTGCCGCTTTGAGATGCGATCACATCTTATCGATCACCCAATCGCCCGGCTTCAGCGCGACGCCGGCGATCAGCTCCGATCCTAGCCTGACCATCTCCTCACTACCAGGGGCACTACCCGGGCCGCGCAGACGATAGAGCTGATTCTCATCGACCACGTACCACTCCGGAAACTCATTGAGCCGCACATAATCGCGATCAAAGTTGAGTACACGCCGGTGGCGCGCAAAGTCGAATCTGATCCGCCCCTTCCAGCCTGCCGGCGCCTTTACCGTCAACTGCAGCCGTTCACCCTGCCGCACCGCTCCAACCCCAACTCCCGGAACCCACCGATCAGGCCGACATCCCTGGCTCTTGTATAAAATATAGAGCAGCAGCGTTCGATTAAAGTTTCCCTCACCATACCAGTGCTCGATCAACCCGGTCGGTTTCTGCATCCGCGCCATGACCTCGACCTCCGTCTCGATCCAGTCGAGCGCCTCCGCCACCGGCTCGCGCGCCACGAGGTAGAGCGCACTCTCGATCGAATCGGCATAGCCATCAAACGACCCGCGCTCCCAATCGTAGTTGCGGTACTTCGGCAGGTTCCGCAGCACCTTCAGCACCGCGTCGCGATACTTCTTCTCGCCTGTGCACTGATAGAAAGTATAGATCGCGCCATAAATGTAGCCCCAGTTGTCCGAGAGGCCGCGATCGATCGGCGCGAGCGTTCGCGCGTCGATCACATTGTAGAGCATGCCATCCGCATTGGCCGATTCAAGTATCCGGTCGAACATCTTCCCAAGAGCCAATCGATAACGCTCGGCGCGCACCGGGTCGTGCGAACGCTCTACCGCATAGAGCAGGGCAAGCCCGACGACGATCTCGTTGCCGTGATCACGCAGCCGCAGCCGCTCCTCGCCCGTCTGCTTCGTGAAGTCCCACTTCGCACTCGGCAGCCCGTGATTGGCCGGCATGATCCCTTCAATGTAGGCATCACCGATCCGCCGCGCCCAGTCCAGAAATCGCCGTTCCCCAGTCATCGTCGCCAGTCTTACCAGCACCTGCAGCACGTCACCGTTCAACTCGGCATCCGTCGCCGGCAGATTGCCGAAGCGCGAAGCGATCGGCGCCTGCTTCATCAGATCCGCCGTCATATCGACCATCCGATAATACCAGGGCGTCCGACCCAGCAACTCCGTCACCGCCAGCAGGCCATCCTTCGCATACTCGCCAGCCCCGAAGAGGCTCACCTCGCCGAGCTTTCCGGTATTGAGATCGAGATTGCCGGGCAGGGAATCGACCACCGTCGTGTACCGCAGCTCGTTACGCAGCATCTCCATCATCCGGCCATCGTAGAGCTCCGGATCGGTCAGGTGCGCCGTCAGGATCAGATACGGATAGAGGTCTGCACCGGAATTATGTGGCGTGTAGATGCGTGAATTATCGCCCGGTTTATTCCCGCGTTCACCCGGAAGCCGATCCGGCAGCAGCAGCGTTCGCTGATCAGCCTGCGAGAGCCAGGCACGCATGAGCAACTGCATCCTTCCTGCCATCTCGTCAAATCGCGCCGCATTTTCCCTCATCTGTGCCAATACCGGCAGGTCCATTGCCAGAAGCAGCAGAATAGTAGCCAGTCTCAGTCTCATCGATCCTCCTGTTAGTTGTGAACGCTAATCCGATTGGAGTGCAAAGGTATCAAAATAAGTAGAAATTGCAAAAAACTTTGACCGGATTTAATTGAGAAGAATTGTGAGCAGTGCCTGGGTGCGCGGGCCCCCGGCCCGCATGCCCCGGCACAGAGGGGCTTTGAG
>JBEIMN010000363.1:0-4106 GCA_040378705.1 Acidobacteriota bacterium | reverse complement strand
GCTGCTCACAAATTCCCGGCTCCACCAGCTCGATGGGATGTTGCGGGCTCTTGGGCGCGAGATCGACCTTCGGACAGGTGTCGTCACCGCAGAGGTGACGACGGCGCGTGAAATCGACGAAAATCAGAAGAGCCAGTTACAGAGCAGCCTGAAGTCGGCCACCGGCAAGGAGGTTCGACTCAGCTTCCGGACCGATCCGTCGATCATCGGCGGTGTTGTGACCCGAGTTGACAGCCTTGTCTACGATGGGTCGATCAGGAACCAGCTCGCCCAGGTGAAGCAGCGACTGCTTGGCGTGCGTTAAACGTTAGTTTACGGTAGGCATCGTTAGAAATATCGACGTGGCGGGCAGTACTCTTCAGCCGCGGTCATTGGAGAAAATATGGCGAACGAAATCAGAGCAGACGAAATCAGTAAGATTATCCGGCAGCAGATCGAAAACTTCGATGCCGGCATGACGATCGCGGAAGTTGGAACGGTGATCAAGGTCGGGGATGGAATCGCGGAGGTTCATGGGCTTGAGAAGGTCATGGCTGGCGAGTTGCTCGACTTCGACAAGGGAGCTTTCGGGCTCGCCCTCAACCTTGAAGAGGATAAGGTTGGTACCGTGCTGCTGGGCGATTATCAGGGGATCAAGGAAGGTGACACGGTCAAGCGGACGAAGCGCATCATCGAGGTTCCCTCGGGTGACGCGATGCTTGGGCGTGTCGTCAACGCGCTCGGCCAGCCGGTCGACGGCAAGGGGCCGATCGTTGCGGCGCAGTATATGCCGATTGAGCGCATTGCCCCGGGCATCGTCGATCGCCAGCCGGTCAAGGAGCCGATCCAGACCGGGCTCAAGGCCATCGACGCAATGGTGCCGATTGGTCGCGGCCAGCGTGAGCTGATCATCGGCGATCGCCAGACCGGTAAGACTGCCGTCGCGCTCGATGCCATCATCAATCAGCGCGGCAAGGATGTGATCTGCGTCTACGTCGCAATCGGCCAGAAGTCGTCGACCATTGCCCAGGTTCAGGCAACCCTCGAAAAGTATGACGCGATGAGCTACACGATCATCCTCATCGCGTCGGCGTCCGAACCGGCGGCGATGCAGTATATCGCCCCCTACTCCGGATGTGCCATTGGCGAGTACTTTATGGATCGCGGCAAGGCCGTGCTCGTCATCTACGATGACCTCTCGAAGCATGCCGCGGCCTACCGCGAAATCTCACTGCTGCTCCGCCGTCCGCCCGGACGTGAGGCCTACCCTGGTGACGTCTTCTATCTGCACTCGCGACTGCTCGAGCGTGCGGCCAAGTACAGCGATGCCCGCGGTGGTGGATCGTTGACCGCTCTGCCGGTCATCGAGACCCAGGCCGGAGATATCTCCGCCTACATTCCAACCAACGTGATCTCGATCACCGATGGTCAGATCTTCCTCGAAGCGGACCTCTTCAACTCTGGTATCCGTCCGGCGATCAACGTTGGTAACTCTGTCAGCCGCGTCGGTGGCAACGCCCAGATCAAGGCGATGAAGCAGGTTGCCGGTACGCTTCGCCTCGAGCTTGCGCAGTATCGCGAACTGGCAGCCTTCGCACAGTTCGGCTCCGACCTTGACGTTGCGACCCAGCGCCAGCTGGCGCGTGGTCAGCGTCTGACAGAGATACTCAAGCAGCTTCAGTACCAGCCGATGGATGTCGAAAAGCAGGTCATCACCATCTGGGCGGCGTCCAATGGTTACGTCGATGATATTCCGGTCGACAACGTTCGCCATTTCGAGCTCGAGCTTTACAAGTATCTCGACACCGCAGGCGGTTCACTGCTTGCCCTGGTGAGAGAGAAGAAGGCGATTGACGACGCGGTCAAGAGCCTCCTCCGTTCGACGCTCGATGAGTTCAAGCAGCGGTTCACCGCTCAGTCGACGACCGCCAAAGCCTAAAATTTCGATCGGTGCCGGGGGGAGATCCCCCCGCACCTGAGCAAGCGAGTATGCCTAGTTTACAAGATTTGCGACGTCGCGTTCGCGCCGTCAAGAACATGCGTCAGATCACGAAGGCCATGAAGATGGTTTCGGCGGCACGTTTGCGCCGTGCCCAGGAACGGGTCACTGCCGCCCGCCCGTATACGGCCAAGATGATGCAGATCCTGCGTGACGCTTCCCGCCGGTCGGTCGAGTATCGAAATCCGCTGCTCACCGGAAACGAGCGCGAAGAGCGGGCCAACCGGGTCATCTTTGTCGTCATTACTGCTGACAAGGGGTTATGCGGCGCCTTCAATACCAATATTATTAAGACTACCCAGGACTATCTCCGAACCACTTCAGGGACCAGCATCGAGCTGGTGCTGGTCGGCCGCAAGGGCATCGACTACTTCCAGCGCCGCCCGGTCACGATCCTTCGCGAGCACGTTGGCATAACCGGGACGGGGAAGGTCGATTCGAAAGATGTGATCGCCATCTCGCAGGAGCTGATTAGTGACTATCTCTCGGAAGAGAAGCCGGTTGATGCGGTCTTCCTGGTCTACAGTCAATTCAAGTCGGCATTATCACAGCACCCGGTGATCGAGCAGCTCCTCCCGCTCCGTGAGATCAGCGAGCAATTGGAGGAAGAGCCCGAGCAGATGACAGACTACATCTACGAGCAGCCGGCGCAGACGATATTCAACGAATTGCTGCCGAAGATGGTCGAGAATCAGGTCTATCAGGCCCTCCTCGAATCTGTTGCCTCCGAGCTTGGAGCGAGGATGACGGCGATGGAGTCTGCAAGCAAGAACGCCGACGAGGTTATCGATCGTCTGACCCTGGTTATGAATCGCGTGCGACAGGCCAAGATTACACGTGAGATCATCGAGGTCGTCAGCGGCGCCGGCGCACTTTAGACACTCTCAGGCTATCCCAGCTTCATTGTAAGGAGCAGATCGATCCGGAAGGCGCGGTGCGCACTCCGGATCGATTTTTATGCACGACCAGATCCGCCGAATCGTTCTCTATTCGCTGTCACCAGTAGCCAGGCTGCTCGAAAGGCCATTTGTCTGGCCATGTCTCTGGCCAAGTCTCTGGCCATGTCTCTGGCCATGTCTCTGGATGACCGTGATCTTCTATTTCTCGACCGACCGGTTTTCGGGTGTCGAGACGTCGTCGCGTTTCGAGGTGCTGGTAAACTGGGTGGCGCCGTGGATGGAGGAGTCGAGCCGTGTGCTGCTCCACCTGTTGTGGCGTAAACTGGGCCACGTGACAGAGTATGCGATTCTCGCGATTCTCTGGCTGCGTGCTTTTGAGAAGTCTGACGGCCACGTCCGGCAGTGGCCGTTCCGGAGACGAGTTGCCATCACGCTTCTGCTGGTGGCCGCCTATGCGCTCTTTGATGAATGGCACCAGAGCCTGACCGCGACCCGCACCGGGAGCCTTCGTGACAGCCTGCTCGATGTTTGCGGAGGCGTGCTCGGAATTGCTCTTTGGAATGGACGTCGCTGGCTGAAGATATTCCGCAATTGACACCTTTCCATACGTCGGCTACTTTTGACTCCGCAGTGAGAGATTACTCAACAGGGGATGACAATGAGAACGATTTTTGATGACATCGAAGCCAAAGCCAATCTGGAAGAGCAGAAGAAGGGTGGAAACAAGGCCATCCCGCTCGTGCTCTGGTTTGTGGCGCTGGTATTTATCGTCGGGACCTGGAACGTTTATCGCTGGGCGATCTCGCGACCAGCGCCTGAACCTCCGCCGCCACCGGTCTCGCTTGAGGATATCAGGCAGACCTCCGCGGCCTTTGCCAAATTCAACCGCTTTGTTCAGGATGACAATTGGCCGGAAGCAGAGAAGCTGATCTCGGTTGCCGCGTCACAGCTTCTGGTTACGCAGCAGAAGACGCTCAAACAGAGTGTTCTTGGTGATCGTCAGAATGACAGAGTCGTCGAGGCCGCCTCGACCCCGAGCGGTGAGCGCATGCCAAGCTATGTTCAACAGGACTGCGCCTATAAGTTTGCCGACGGTCAGTTCAAGATCATTCCGCTGGTCGTGATTATGGAGAATGGGCAACTTGTCATCAACAGCTGGAGTGAGCCGGAGCCTGATCCGAAGGATCCGAAATCGAAGCTGTAAGCGATCGATCCTGAACTGTGATTAT
>JBEIMN010000362.1:0-4114 GCA_040378705.1 Acidobacteriota bacterium | reverse complement strand
GGTGCGCGGGCCTCCGGCCCCCATGTCTTCACCTTTCACAGCCGCCACATAGCCGCACTCAGCACCACACAGTAGAAGCAAAAGCTCAGCTCTGACAGCAGTCTCTCCGCTCCGTTTTATCTCAAAGCGGCTCTGCGCCGGGGACATGCGGACCGGAGGTCCGCGCACCCCGCGCACCCATTAAGCCTGACTCTTAAAATGCGATCGCCCTGGCTCGAATCGCGCATTCGACCGACGGCCGACCGGTCGCCTTGCGTAAATTCGATTCCCGGCCCAGAATACTCGCCATAAACTTCAGTGAATAATCGTCGCCGGCCGTCAAAATTAGTGTTAAGCATTGGCGTGGCAGGTGCGACCAGTGGACTGGCGTTTTTGTAGAGAGAGTAAGAGAGGATCTGACAGATGATTCGTAACGGAATTCTGTTGCTGGTGGTATTGTTACTCCCGGTTGGTGGGAGTCTGACCCCACCGGTTCACGCCCAGGCTGTTAAGACTAATCGCCCGGCCCCCGCGGGCAGCGAAACAGACGCCGCGCTTCGTGCGCGCGCCGCGCGGATTCATCGGACGGCGATCGTCATCGACACCCACAACGATATTACATCTCCGATCGTCGACGAGGGCTTCGATATGGGCGCGCGCGACAACTCGGGAAAGATCCAGACCGACATTCCACGGATGAAGGAGGGCGGTCTTGACGCAGAGTTCTTCTCGATCTACGTTTCGTCGAAATACGCCCGCGGGGCTTCTGGCTCAGGAGGTGGCTCAGGAGGTGGCTCAGGAGGTAGCCCAGGAGGTAGCTCAGGAGGCTCGGCCCGCCGGGCGATGGAGATGATTGACGGCGTCTACGAGCAGGTTCGTCGGCACCCTGAGTCACTCGAGATGGCCTTTACCGTCGCCGATATCCGCCGGATTCACCAAACAGGCCGGATCGCCGCGCTGATGGGGATCGAGGGCGGCCACGCGATCGAGGACAGCCTGGCGGCACTCCGGCTCTTTTACAGACTTGGCATCCGCTACATGACTCTCACCCATACCAATACCAACAATTGGGCCGATGCCGCCGGCGGTATTTCTATTGCGGCTGAAAAGCGACATAATGGCCTCAGCGATTTTGGCCGCGAGGTCGTGCGGGAGATGAACCGGCTCGGGATGATGGTCGATATCTCCCACGTCGGAGACGAGACCTTCCGCGATGTGCTTGCGGTGACGAAGTCCCCGGTAATCGCTTCGCATTCATCGGCACGTGCTTTGACCGACGTGCCGCGCAACCTCTCGGACGAGATGCTGCGTGATGTCGCCAGGAATGGTGGTGTCGTCATGGTCAATTTCTATAACGGATTCATAAATACCGAATATGCACGACCCGGCATGGCGCGACCGACGAAGTCCGCGCAGACGGCAACGCTCGCGATGCTTATGCAGCACTTCGAGCACGTCATCAAAATTGCCGGCATCGACCATGTCGGAATCGGCTCCGATTTTGACGGGGTTGATGGCCTCCTTCCAGCCGGAATGGAGGATGTCTCGAAACTGCCGACGATCACCTATGAGCTGCTCAAACGCGGTTACTCTGAGAGTGACGTGCGCAAGGTGCTCGGCGAAAATCTCTTGCGGGTAATGGCCCGTAACGAAGCGGTGGCCCGTGAGCTTCGTGCCGCCGGGGTAATACCCTCGACGGTGCGGATCGAAGTTGGCGGGGCGGCCAATAAATAACCTGAATAGTCGCATTTTTCCCAATATTAATCGGCACGAGCCTATTGTTGCTCACTCAATCTTAAGGAGATCGAAATGAAAGAAAAGAGTACGAACGGAACGGTGACGGAGCCCTCTTCGCTTCCGCGCCGCAACTTTGTCAAAGCCGCAGCGACCGTCGGGGCCGGAGTGTCGATCCTGCCGGCATCGACCGTCTTCACCTACGCTGCCAACTCGGCGCTTGGTCTGGGCATCATCGGCCTTGGCGGCCGTGGCACCTACGATGGTGGCGAGTTCCTCAACAACACCGATGTGCGGATTACCGCTCTCCACGACATGTTCGAGGATAAGGTCGCGGCTGCCCGGGCCAACTTCGATAAGAAGGGTGAGGCGAAGGGATACGGCAAGATTCCGGAGGCCAATCTTTTCAAGGGGTCACGTGGTTTCGAGAAGCTGGTTGCCTCAAAGGACGTTGATCTGGTGCTGGTGACGAGCCCGCCCTACTTCCACCCGGAGCATCTCGAGGCGAGTGTGGCCGCAGGCAAGCACGTCTACCTCGAGAAGCCGGTCGCGACGGATGTCGCCGGATGTATGCGCGTCCTGAAGGCTGGTAAGCAGGCTGACGGCAAGGTGAGCGTCCACGTCGGATTTCAGAAGCGCTATGACGTTGGCTACAAGAACACCGTCGAGCGGATTCACGCCGGCGAGATTGGCCCGATCGTTCTTGGTCAGAGCTTCTATTACACCAACGATCTTGGTCGCCAGAACAAGCCGGGGATGAGCGATCTCGAAGCGCGCATCCGCAACTGGTTCTTCGATATGGCACTTTCGGGCGACATCATCGTCGAGCAGAATATCCACATTGTCGACATCCTCAACTGGGCGCTCAAGTCCCATCCGGTCAAGGCGAGTGGAACGGCCGGTCGGGCACTCCGTAAGCAGGTTGATGGTATTCCGGGGGCGCTGCTGACCAGTGATCACTACATTCTGACCTATACCTATCCGGGTGATGTCCACGTCAGCTTCAATTCGAACCAGTTTCGTAACAAGGGCTATCGCCAGCAGGGAGAGCGCTTCTTCGGAGTTGACGGGTTTGCCGAGACGATGCAGAGCGGACCGGCGACGATCACGCTCAACCAGGTCAAGGAGGGGCAGAAGACAGGCGATCGGATGGATGCCGGGCCGGTCGATCTGCACCGCGCGGTTGGTACGAAGATGAAGGCACTCGTCGACAGCATCAGGTCCGGGAAGTATGAGAACCAGGTCGAGCAGGGAGTCGAGACGACGCTGACCTCGATTCTGGGACGGATGGCGGGGACCTCCGGTCGTGAGATCACCTGGGATCGCATGCTCAAGTCGAACGACAACTGGAACCTCAAGCTCAACCTCGAGTCGCTTGGAAACGGCGCGGTTTCGATGCGTTAGTCGGTGTTACGGGCTGGTATGGCTCGATCGATGGCCGGACACGGTTGCCGCTTGGCCCGGGCCCGGCCATCGTCTTTCTGGACGGTCCTGATTATCTGCCAGAGATTGTGGCCAGAGATTGTGGCCGGAGATTGTGGAGAACTACTCGATGAAGATCGGATGGCTGGCATTTACACTGATTGCCGGAATGCTGATTCCGGCGCAGGCGGCAATAAATTCGAAGATGCGCACTTATGTCGTCAGCCCCTTTTACAGCGCGATGATCAATTTTATGATCGGCCTCACGGCGTTGATCGTGATCACTCTGGTGATTGGAGGGCTGCGATTGCAGGCCGGCGAGTGGCGCGCGGCAGTGCAGGCACCATGGTGGGCGTGGTGTGGTGGACTGATAGGTGTGATCATGGTCATCTCGGGGGTGCTGGTGGTTCCGAAGATGGGGGCGGCATTCTTTACGGTCGGGATAATGGTCGGACAGCTCGCCGGGGCACTGGTGCTCGATCACTATGGTCTGTTTGGACTTCCCCATCGGTTGGTTACTCCCTCGCGAGTCTTCGGGGTATTGTTGCTTCTGCTCGGAATTTGGTTTGTGCAGCGCAGGTAGTGACTTATAATTCGCGCCTTGTTTTTCTGAGCTGATATTGCCAAATCTGATGGTTAAAGATCCGATGTTTACGGATCTCAAGTTTACGGATAGTGGAGAGGAGCGTGATCTGAGTGGCACTCAAGGATTTGATATCGATTAAAGATCTGACGACGAAGGAGGTCGGCCGGATATTTCAGACCTCGGCCGAGCTGAAGAAGGATCCGCGCGCGTTTGGCGACGCGCTGAGCGGTTGCAGTGTCGCGCTGATATTTGAAAAGCCGAGTCTGCGGACACGCGTCACGTTCGATCTTGGAGCGACGCAGATGGGCGCTTCCTGCGTCTATCTTGACCATCAGGGAGTGCGGTTGGGTGAGCGTGAGTCGGTCAAGGACATGGCGCTCAATCTTGAGCGCG
>JBEIMN010000361.1:0-4115 GCA_040378705.1 Acidobacteriota bacterium | reverse complement strand
TCGACGGAGAGCTGCGGCTGCACATAGCGAACACCCGGAATCGCCCGAAGCTCTGCAACCGCGTTATCGTCGAGCAGGCGCGGCACTGGCTCGCCCGACTCCCCTTCACGCATCGCGAGCAGCGCCTCCGCCCCCGGCCCAATGATCGTCAGTGAGGTGAAGATGTCGATCCGCGCAAAGGCGTCACGCAGCAGGTTCTTCTGCAACCCAATCCCGAAACTGACCATGGTCACGATCGCCGCGACACCAATGATCACTCCAAGCATGGTCAGAAACGTGCGCAACTTTGCCTGGCGCAGATTACGAAAAGCGAGGTCGATGATATCGAGAAGACTCATATCGCATCTTCCTCGACGAGCCCATCGCGGAGCCGGACCGTCCGGTCGGCATGGCGCTCCGCGAGCTGCTGGTCGTGTGTGACAAGGACGATCGTCCGTCCATCCTGCTCGCGCATTCCGGCAAGCAGTTGCAGAATCTCGCCAGCCCGCCGGCTGTCGAGGTTGCCGGTCGGCTCGTCAGCAAGCAATACACGCGGGTGATTGGCGATCGCGCGTGCAATCGAGACCCGCTGCTGCTCCCCACCCGAAAGCTCCGATGGCAGATGGTCGAGACGGTGGGAGAGTCCGACACGTTCGAGCAGGCCCGCCGCCTTCTCCATCCGCGCCCGCCGCGACTCACCGGCAAAGGCGAGCGCCAGCGCGACGTTCTCGCGTGCCGTCATTGTCGGAATCAGATTGAAGCTCTGGAAGATCATGCCGACACTCTCGAGTCGATAGCGCGCCATCTGGCGCGAGCTGAACGGGGCAAGACTCTGCCCGTCATAACGTATCTCGCCCGTGGTCGGTCGATCGAGCCCCCCAAAAAGGTTGAGCAAAGTCGACTTGCCCGACCCGCTCGTCCCAAGAATCGCGACAAACTCGCCCCTCTCGATCCGCACCGTTACCCCGTCGAGCGCGCGGACCGTCTCCGCCTTCATGCGATATTCACGGACGACATTGACGGCTTCAAGAATTGGCATGCGGCTCACTTAGCGAAAAAGTCTGAAGATTAGTGTCAGCAGCAGGCTGAGCAGGAGCGATGTCGCAAGAGGGAAATAGAGGCGGAACGAACCACTCGCATTGGTCCAGACAAAATCTCCGGGAAGGTGGCCCGGCCGCAACCAGGGCAACCGCACACCCGCGAAAAAGAGCAGCCCGACGACGATCATAACGACTCCGCCGACGATCAGGACTCTTCCGAATTGCGAGTTGGCGTTCATCATTTCTTATGGTCTTATGTCTCTTATTCTGAAATTTTCCACTGGCGGGCCGGTCGAATACCGCCCAGCCCGCCAGTCCTGACTCTTAGCAGAACTCTGTCGCGTTGAAGAAGTAGCTCAGCTCGATCTTCGCGTTCTCTTCGGAATCGGACCCGTGGCTGGCATTCTCGCCGACACTCGTCCCGAAATCACCGCGGATCGTCCCCTTCGGCGCCTTCGTCGAATCGGTTGGCCCCATCAGATCACGCCACGCCTGAACGGCGTTCTCCTTCTCGAGCGCGATCACGACACACGGCCCACTGGTCATAAAATCGACCAGCTCACCGAAGAACGGACGCTCACGGTGGACATCATAGAATCCGCCGGCAACCTCCCTGGTCATGAGCATCATCTTCATCGCCCGGACCCGAAAGCCGTTGTCGTTGATCCGCTGAATGATGTTGCCGACATTGCCGGCGCGCACCGCATCCGGCTTGATGATCGCGAAAGTCCTGTTCCCTGCTGTTGACATAAATCTCCTTGCAAGCTGTTATTGGTCACCGCTTGTCGCGGTTTATGGTGTCGAAGTAAACTCAGATCATACCAATTCGGTTTCGATTCGGTCAAACGTGGCAGCCGGTAAGCGGGAGGAAGCTCAGGGCTTTTGCAATGTCACGCCAATCACCGTGCAACGTCGACATATTTTCGGTCGCGTCGCACAGACTAAGGCAACAATTGTCCTCGCGAAAGGTTGCGCCGCGCCACTAATGACAGGATTTCTGGGTGTGTGGGCCTCCGGCCCGCATGCCCCCCGCTACAGTGCCACGTTGAGATAAAATGGAGCGGAGAAACTGCTGTCAGAGCCGGGCCTGGTGTGGTTGCCCCGCTGAGTGGCCGGGATGGCACTGAGTGGCCGGGGTGAAACGTGAAGACATGCGGGCCGGAGGCCCGCGCACCCACGCTCATCCAGGATGCCCAACTCACAAAATGCGATCGCACTATCGACCGGTGACACTATACATTTCGGCCTTGCCAGATGCCGGCCAGATGCCTGTATAAAGAGAGGTGACATTATTTCTGCTTCTTGACAAACTTCATCGACACCGAGTTGATGCAGTAGCGCAGGCCAGTCGGCTCCGGTCCATCCTCGAAGACGTGGCCGAGATGGGCATCGCAGCGGCTGCAGACCACCTCGACGCGCCGCATAAATAGCGCATCGTCGACGTGCTCAGCCACTCGCTCCGCGGCAAGCGGTTTCCAGAAACTTGGCCAGCCGCTGCCAGACTCGTACTTTGTCTCCGAGCTGAACAGCTCCTGACCGCAGGCAATGCAAAGATAGTCGCCCGACTCGTGGTTGTCCCAGTAACGGCCGGTAAAGGCGCGCTCGGTTCCCTTCTGTCTCACGACATAGAACTCTTCCGGAGTCAGAACCTTCTTCCACTCCTCTTCGCTTTTGACAATCTTTTCGGTCATTCTCTTTTCTCCTTTAAGTTCACTGACTGGCTTTTTCTTCTGGGCGATCGCCGTCCGGATCAGCAGGAATCCGCCAACGACGAGCAGCAGGGTCAGTATCAAAGTTTTGGTTGCCATGACATCTCTCCTTAACTGGCCTTTAGCGTGAAGTCTCGTGTTTCTGCCACGCGCCGGTGGTCAGGATATGATCGATCTCATCGATGGCGACTTCAACCTCTTCATCGGTATTGAAGAAGTGCGGGCCGATCCGGACGCCGGCGCCGGGGCGATAATCGACCAGGATGTCGCGGGTCGCCAGTTCGCGAACGACCGCCGCACCGTGCGGAATATCGATGATCACTGAGCCGCCACGCCGGTCGCAGTCCCGTGGCGTATTGACCAGCCAGCCGCGCGCATCGGCCAGTTCAATCAGCCGTGTCGTCTGGTGGCGTGATCGGGCTCGTATCCGCTCGATGCCGATCTCGTTCAGCAGGTCATAGCCGCTCTCTGCCGCATAGAGCGCCGGAACCGCCGGGGTACCAGTCAGAAAGCGTTCAATCCCCGGCGCGTAATCCATTTCGTCGGCAAAGGCAAAGGGATGGCGATGTGCGGCCCAGCCGGTTGCCGCTGGACTGAATCGCTCGAAGAGATCTGGTCGGACATAGAGAAAGCCCGCTCCCGGCCCGCCGCAGAGCCATTTCACAGAGCCTCCCGTCGCGAAATCGACCCCAAGCTCCGTCAGGCTGAACGGAACCGCTCCAACTGACTGGTAGACATCCAGCACGACCAGGGCCCCGACCCGATGCGCCTTTTCGACGATCGCCGCGACGTCCTGAAGGTAGCCGCTCCGGAAAATGACGTGCGAAATCGGCACGAGCAGCGTCTCCTCGTCGATCGCCTCGACCATCCGCGCCGTGTCGATGGTTATCCCGTCATCACTCGGCACCTCGACGATCCGCGCCCCGGCCCGGCGTGCATGCTCTGCATAGACATACTTGACCGATGGAAAGTTGAGCCCCTCATAGACTATCCGGTTCCGCTTTCCACGCAGATCAAAAGCGGAAAGGATGAGCGACTGGCAGACCGAGACATTCTGGTGCATCACCACCGTCCGCGGTAGCGCCCCCATCAATCGAGCCAGCTTGTTGCCGGTCGTTACCGGCATCTCCCACCAGCCCTCTTCCCAGGCGCGAATCCCACGCGTCGCCCACGTCTCCGCATATTCACGCATTCGGTCGGCGGTCCGTGCCGGCATCGCTCCAAGCGAATGATTGATCAGGTATATCGACTGTTCGAGAATCGGAAACTGGCGACGATAGCTCAGCAGGTCATCCACACTGGCATCCTAATGGAAGGGGCAGGGCAATGAGCCTGGTGATTCACGGCCCACCGATCTCCGCGGACAGCCGGAGCGCAGGTAAGGAGC
>JBEIMN010000360.1:0-4120 GCA_040378705.1 Acidobacteriota bacterium | reverse complement strand
GAGCTCTGGCACAAGGGGGCGACCTCCGGGAACACGCAACGGGTGACGGGCATCCGGCTTGACTGCGATGGTGACGCGCTGCTGATCAGTGTCTCCCCACGCGGGCCGGCCTGCCACACTGGTCAGCAGACCTGTTTCCATCAGCCGGTGACGGGTGGGATGGAGCCGGATTCGGACTCTCCCGAACTCGGGACAATTCTTGCGGATCTTTACCGCGTCATCGTCGAGCGCGAACGGACACGGCCGGAAAAGTCATACACCACCTACCTCTTCAATCACGGAATCGACAAGATTCTGAAAAAAGTTGGCGAGGAGTCTGCCGAGACGATCATTGCGGCCAAAAATGTGGCAGCAATGGATCTGGCCGCCGGGAATATGGCCGAAAAGGGTATTGCCGAAAATAGTGTAGAGAAAGATGAGGGGCGGCAACTGCTCGCGAGTGAGATCAGCGATCTGATCTATCACCTGCTGGTGATGATGGTCGACTGTCGGGTCGGCATCGATCAGGTGACGGCGGAGCTTGCGACGCGGACCGGGCGCCCGGCGCTCGCTAAGTACGATTCTGCGAAATAGTCCCTGCTTTTCAGGTGTTTCAGCGAGTTTCAGCGCGATAAGCCAAGCTTGCGGGGACCTGATCACTATTCTGCTCGACCGGCAGGGGGCCGATCCCGTCCCGGTATGTCGCAGGCAGGATCGAAATATTCAGAGTGAGTAGCATCCAGGCAGTTGGATAATGGGGATCTGAAAATGGCGGTAATCACACCAACCACATATGAAGAGTTTCTGGCGCTGGCGGCGAAGGGGACAGTCGTGCCGCTGGTCAAGACCGTCATGGCCGACCTGCTGACCCCGGTCTCGGCCTATTTGCGAATCGAGCGCCATTCGGAGCGGGCCTTTCTGCTCGAGTCGGTCGAGGGTGGAGAGAAGATTGCGCGCTATTCATTCCTTGGCTGCAATCCGCACATGGTTGTTCGGGCGAGGCCGTGTAAATCTGAGTCGGATCGGGAAGGTCAGACTGAGATAGTTATTGAGCGCGCGGATGGAACAGTCGAGGTGCGACCGGGTGAGATGGTCGAAGTGCTGCGTGAATTGATGCAGCGTGAGCGACCGGTCGAGGTCCCGGGGCTGCCGCCATTTTCAGGCGGAGCGGTCGGATACTTCGGCTACGATGCCGTCGGCTGGTTCGAGAAGCTGCCTTCGCGGGCGACGGATGATCTGGGCATCGACACGGCGGCGGTCATGTTCTTCGCCAGTCTGCTCGCTTTTGACCACGTCAGGCACCAGATACACATCATTGTCAATGTCTTTACCGAGGGTGAGGTCGATGGCGAGGGGCTTCGATCGCGCTACATTGCCGCCTGCGGCGAGGTGGCCCGGCTCGAGGCCTGTCTTGCCGCACCGGCTGATACGCCGGTTCCGACCCGTTCGAACCATCCACTTTCGATCCGCTCAAACATGACGCGCGAATACTACTCCGCCTCGATCGAGCGGATCAAGGAGTATATCCTCGCCGGAGACGCCTTTCAGGTCGTCTTCGCGCAGCGGTTCGAGACGGAGATCGCGACGTCGCCATTCCAGGTCTATCGTGCGCTCCGGATCGTCAATCCATCGCCCTATATGTTTTTCCTCAAGCTCGGTCCGGAGGAGAGTCTGCTTGGGGCGTCGCCGGAGATGCTGGTAAGATGCACCGGGCGCGAGCTGGAGTATCGCCCGATCGCCGGAACCGCACCACGTGGGGCGACGGAGGCCGAGGATGAGCGACTGGCGGAGAGGCTCCTTGCGGATGAAAAGGAGCGGGCAGAGCACATCATGCTCGTCGATCTTGGCCGCAACGATCTCGGGAGAGTCTCGGATTACGGAACGGTCCGCGTCGAAAAGCTGATGTTCATCGAGCGCTTCTCGCACGTCATGCACCTCGTCTCGAGCCTCAAGTCGCGGCGGCGCGAAGAGCTTGACTGCTTTGACGCGCTGGCGGCAGTATTTCCGGCCGGAACGGTCTCCGGGGCCCCGAAAGTCCGCGCGATGGAGATCATCGACGAACTTGAACCGACTCGGCGTGGCGCTTACGCCGGTGCGGTCCTCTATTTCGACTATTCCGGAAATCTCGATTCTTGTATCGCGTTGCGAACGATGTACGTTCGTGGCAAACACGCTTACATTCAGGCAGGCGGCGGCATCGTCGCCGATTCAGTGGTTGAGGCAGAGTTCAAGGAGACCGTCAACAAGTCGCAGGCGCTTATTCGGGCGATTGAAATGGCGGAGAAGGAATTATGACAATCTCACAGCTCCGGTCGATTCGAAAGTATCTTCCGGTGTTGGGGGTTCTGGTCTTGATGCTCCTGATGAGCGGGGCAATCTTCGGCCAGATTCCCCCGGCACGAAAAAAGAATGCCCCGCCGCCGGGAGCCGAGCCGCCGCCGGTCTCATTGCAGGAGGCGGCGAAGCTGGAGGCGGTGGTGACGACAGATCTTGGCGCCTTCCGCTTCGAGTTCTTTCCGTCGCAGGCACCGAAGCATATTCAGGCATTCATCCGTAACGCGCGGGCCGGTTACTATAATGGTTCGGCCTTTCACCGTGTAGTTTCGCGAGGCATCATCCAGGGTGGAGATCCCTTGCTCAAGGATGCGCGCAACCCGCGCAGCCGCTGGGGATCGGGTGGATTGAGCCAGTTGCCGGATGAGTTCAACGAGGTTCGCCACGTGCGCGGCATCGTCTCGACCGTCCGGATTCCGGGCAAGCCGAATAGTGGCGGGGCGCAATTTTTTGTCTGTGTTTCGGACCAGCCGGCGCTTGACGGGCAGTTTACCGCCTTTGGGCAGATCACAGAGGGGATGGAGGTCGTCGAGCAGATCTCGCTCACCCAGACTGACGCCAGTGAGCGGACGGTGACGCCGGTCAGGATCGTCAGCGTAACGATCGAGCCGGTTCGTGAGGAGCCATTCAAAGCGGCTGGAATCGAGGAGATGCGCCGCGAGGTCATCCTCCGGACGAGCCTTGGTGATATGACGCTGGCGCTCGACCCGGATCTCGCCCCCGAGCACGTCCGGAACTTTCTCAATCTGGTCCAGACGGGCTGGTATGACCGGACAGGGTTCCATCGCATCGTGCCGGGCTTCGTTGTTCAGGGTGGGGTAGCTTCGACGCGTGTCGATGCGCGTCCACATTACGCCGACAAGTGGGTGCACAACCTTGGACCGGAGTTCAGCCAGACACGCAAGCATCTGCGCGGAGCGCTCTCGATGGCGAGGACCGACGATCCAAATTCAGCCTCGACCTCCTTCTTCATCGTGCTTGCGCCAGCGACCAATCTTGACGGAAAGTACACGATCTTTGGCAAGCTTGTCGATGGGTTCGAGACCCTCGATAAGTTCGAGAAGGTCGGACGTGGGGCAGATGGACAGACTCCGATTGAGCGGATAGAGCTGATCGAGGCTGTTGTCAAACCCTGATCTCCGGGGACGGGACCAGACTTTATGATACTGATTATCGATAATTACGACTCCTTCACCTACAATCTGGTCCAGTATTTTGGCGAACTGGGAGCGGAGCCGCAGGTTGTGCGCAACGACCAGATCACGATCGCCGGAATCGAGGCTTTGCGACCGGAGAAGATCGTCCTCTCGCCCGGTCCGTGCACGCCGGATGATGCCGGGATCACGCTCGATGTGATTCGCCACTTTGCCGGGAAGCTGCCGCTGCTTGGGGTCTGTCTTGGCCATCAGGCGATGGGGCAGGCTTTTGGGGGTCGCGTCGTTCGTGCCCCCTACCTTATGCACGGGAAGACGAGTCGGATCCTGCACGATGGGCGAACCATTTTTCGCGGGATGGAGAACCCCTTCGTCGCGACACGTTATCACTCACTGATCGTCGAGCGGGAGAGTCTGCCGCCAGAGCTTGAAATATCGGCGACGACCTCCGACGGATTAATAATGGGACTTCGTCACCGCGAGTTCATCTGCGAAGGGGTTCAGTTCCATCCGGAGTCGATCATGACGGCGGATGGACGACGTCTGCTTGGCAATTTCCTCGCCGGAACGACGGGCGCCAACTCGGAGCAGGCAAACTGATGATCAGGAAATTTCTCAACGACCTGATCGGGCGCCGGGATCTCGATCAGGAG
>JBEIMN010000359.1:0-4139 GCA_040378705.1 Acidobacteriota bacterium | reverse complement strand
TGCCTGGGCTCGCGGAGCTCTCAATCACGCGCTGAAGAGTTCCTGACGAGGCGCGCGAGGTTCTGATCCACAGATGGGGATGGGCGCAGTTGATGTCGGTTCTTATTTTCAGCAGTCTGCCGGGCCAGAAGCCTGAATAACCGCTGATAATCGAACTGCGCATTCTGGGTTTCGGATTGTCTCGATTGTGCCTGATCTTTGCCCCTGTTATTGACTTGATTATTTTTGAAAATATCCCTGATCCGGATTAATGGCCCCGCCTTAAAATTTCAGGACCGGCCGCTGGTCTGTTGCGATCACTGGCTGTGAGAGCGTCCTGCCTATGCCGCTGAAGCGCGCAGGCAAATGCCAAATGGAGACTGGAGTACTGTATGAATAGCAAGGTGATACGTTTCTCGATTCTGTCGACGGTGGTGACGGCGCTTGTCGTCGCAATCTGGGTTAGCGGGTTGGTTCAGGCGGCACAGGAGTCAAAGCCAAAGCCGGCCGCTCCGGTCTCCCCGGAGGCCCAGCAGCCTAAGCCGACAGAGGCCCAGCCAGCTGGCCAAGATGATGAACCGGTCGCTTTGACAGAGAAGACAAAGCGCCAGACGGTGATCGTTCAGCCGGTGCTGACTTCCGACCAGTTCGCAAACTTTCGTCCACCCTACATCAATGACAAGGGGGAGATAACGGTTCTTGGCCTCTTCAGCTTTCCGGACGCTCCGAGCAAGGTTGGACAGCGACTGGTCGCCCGTTCGCTCGACGGGAAGTGGCGCGTGCTGATGGCACAGGGAGAGACATCGACCGACACCAAGGTCAAATTGGAATCGTTTGGTCTGCCGCACGTCAATGGGAATGGCGATGTGGCCTTTGTCGCAAATGGTCCGGCAGTTCCATCGGCTCCGACGGACCCGGTCGATTCAAACGATCCGGCATCGTTTCGTCCGACAATCTCAAACCAGGTTCTTTATCGCAAGTCAGCCGATTCGATCAAGGCCCTCTTCCGAATGGGAGCTGAGGTCCCAAACATGCCGTCGTACATCACAGGGATCAGCAATGTCTCTTCGAACACGGTCGGGACGACGTCCTTCATTGGTACCTACAGCGAGCCTGACGGGCGCGGACTCTTCTATGTCGCGGATGGTAAGGTCAACCTGCTGGCGCGAAGCGGGCAGAAGATCGGGCAGACCGAGACGGGAACCTTCTCTGAGCACTATTATCCATCAGCGATCAATGACCGGAACGAAGTGGCGTTTCTTGGCCGGGCAGGCGACAAGAGTGGAATTTTCGTTGCCAGTCCGAAAGGGATCGACATTGTCGCTTTTGGCGGGCGTCCCTCACCTTTGAAGGGGGCCAGTTTCCTTGGATTCGGCAACCGGACACCGGCGATCAACAACCGCGGCGATATCGCCTTCATCGGCTTTTTTGATGGACCGCAGTCCGGGCGTGGCATCTTCTACAAGCCGGTCGGTGGCGCAGTTCGCCTGCTGGTTCGCAGTGGCGAGAGTATTCCCGGCACCAACTGGAATCTGACAGACTTTACCGGCGTATCGATCAATGATCAGGGAGACCTCGCCTTCTCGGCCTCCTATGCCGGACGCAGCCGTGGCGTCTTCATCAGGACCGCGAAGGGGATCGAGGCGGTAGCGCTGCTCGATCAGAAGATTCCGGGCGGCGAAAAAGATGAGGTCTTCAACCACTTCACCCAGCCGGATATCAATATTCGTGGCGAAGTAGTCTTCTATGCGCAGTGGCGGACTCCGAAGACCGGAGTCGATGTTGGAGTCTTCTGGCGTGACGCGCAGGGCAACCTGAAGCTGCTCTTCAAGCGCGGCGACCAGATGCCTAAATAGATGTTGAACCTGATGGCCAACGGGCTGGCCGTTAGCCGGGGATGGACGGCCCCGCAATTACCTGCCGGAAAGAGCGATGGAATCCAGGGTGTTGGGCGGGGAGCCATTATAATACCCTGGATTAGGCAGACTCAGGCACCAGGCCAATTGATGGCCAATAGATAGTGATGTAAGTGCTAAAAGCTATAAGCTAAAAGCTATAAGCTATAAGTGCGATAAAAGGATCAAATGGCGAATCAGCAAGAGACATTAATCAATATTGAAGATGAAATGAGGCGCAGTTACCTCGACTACGCCATGTCGGTCATCATCGGGCGGGCGTTGCCGGATGTGCGGGATGGGCTGAAGCCGGTCCATCGGCGGATTCTCTATTCGATGAACGAGAAGGGGCTCGTTCCAGGAAAGCCATACAAGAAATCGGCCAACGTGGTTGGTGACGTGCTTGGCGCATATCACCCACATGGCGATTCAGCCGTCTACGATTCGATGGTTCGCATGGCGCAGGACTTCTCGATGCGGTATCCGCTGATCGATGGTCAGGGAAACTGGGGAAGCATCGATGGTGATTCGGCCGCCGCCTACCGTTACACAGAGGCGCGGCTGACGAAGATTGCGACGGAGATGCTCGCGGATATCGAGAAGGAGACAGTCCGCTTCATTCCAAACTATGACGAATCACGGCAGGAGCCGACAGTACTGCCGGCACGAATCCCGAATCTTCTGATCAATGGTTCCGACGGGATTGCCGTCGGCATGGCGACCAAGATTCCTCCACACAACCTCGGAGAGATCATCGAGGCGACGATCCACCTGATCCAGAATCCACAGGCGAAGTGCGCGGATCTGATGAAGTTCGTGCCGGGGCCGGATTTTCCGACCGGTGGATTCATCTATGGCCGCGAGGGGATACGGCTGGCCTATGAGACCGGGCGCGGCGTGATGCAGATTCGAGCGCGAGCGGCGATCGACAAGGTTGGGCGCGGGACGCAGGAGCGCGACGCGATCGTCATCACAGAGATTCCGTTCCAGGTCAACAAGTCGAAGCTGATCGAGCAGATCGCCGATCTGGTCAACGAGAAGAGGGTCGAGGGGATCTCCGAGATCCGTGATGAGACGGATCGCGAGAGTACCGCACAGAAGAAGGTGCGCGTCGTCATCGAGCTGAAGCGTGATGCGATGCCCCAGATCATCCTCAACAAACTCTACAAGATGACCCAGATGCAGGTCTCTTTTGGAGTGATCAATCTGTCGATCGTCAACGGCCAGCCGAAGGTGCTGCCACTTGTCGACACACTGAGTGAGTTTATCGCTTTCCGGCGCGAAGTGGTCCGGAATCGGACCGTCTACGAACTGAAAAAGGCCCGTGCACGCGCCCATATCCTCGAAGGATTGATCAAGGCGATCGACATCATCGATGAGATCATCAAGCTGATTCGAAGATCGAAGTCGACAGATGAGGCGAAGTCGGGACTGATCAGTCAGTATAAGTTCTCGGAGATCCAGGCGCAGGCAATTCTGGATATGCAGTTGCGGCGACTGGCGGCACTCGAGCGCCAAAAGATCATTGACGAGTATGCAGAGTTGATTAAACTGATTGCCGAGCTCGAAGAGATTCTCGCCAATGACAAGGTTCTGCGTACCGTTATCATCAAGGAGATGCGGTCGGTGCAGAAGGACTATTCCGATGAGCGGCGAACGCAGATTGTCGACAGTGGTGTCGAGTTGACGCTCGAGGATCTGATTGCAGATGAGGACGTTGTCATTACGCTGACCCATTCAGGCTATGTCAAGCGGACACCTACGAACGTTTACCGATCACAGCGTCGTGGCGGGACTGGCCGCAAGGGAATGAGTACGCGGGCAGAGGATGTCGTGTCGCACATCTTCATTGCCTCGACGCACAGTTATCTGATGGCCTTCACCTCGGCAGGAATGGTCTACAAGCTGAAGGTTCACGAGATTCCGGATGCGTCGGCCGCGGGGCGTGGCAAGGCGATCGTCAATCTGATCAATCTTCCGGGAACGGAGAAGATCGCGGCGGTGATTCCGGTTCGCGATTTCGCGACCGGAAAGTACGCGGTCATGGTGACGCGTCGGGGAGTGATCAAGAAGACGGAGCTCTCCGAGTTTGCGAACATCCGATCGAACGGGATCATTGCGATTGGTGTCGATGATGGTGACGAGGTTATCTCGGTTGAGATGACCGACGGACAGAAGAAGATCTTTCTCGCGACCAAAGAGGGGATGGCGATCTGCTTTCCGGAGAACGAGGTGCGCGACATGGGGCGTCAGGCCCGCGGCGTG
>JBEIMN010000358.1:0-4153 GCA_040378705.1 Acidobacteriota bacterium | reverse complement strand
TCAGAGAGGGATCGGCACCCGGCGCAACGATGAAGTCATACTCAAGCTGGCTGCCACGACCGTAGAAGACAAGATCTACACCAGGGTAGATTTCACGATACGCGATCCGCTCGTAATTCGGCAGATCCGCCAGCCATTCATCACTCCGGTCACCGAGAAAATAGCTGCTCCGTCCCTGAAGTTCCCCGTCCGGCTCGAGTCTTGCCTCCGGGTTAGAGCCAGGAAACCGTAAGTCGATCGCCTTCTGCACACCATTGACGGTTCGTATCAGCCGGACCAGGCTCGAACCTTCCGCGCTCCCCAACAGCAGCGCGTGCCGGCCACCCCTTGCAATGTAGCTGAAGCCAGGTTCGACCTGCCCTTTGTTCGGCTCGAATGCCATCGGGATCTGGCTCAGGACACTGCCCGCCGCCACATTCCCCGCTCCACTCCCAGGTTGACGCACCAAAGTGGACTCGCCACCTTTTGCCATCAACAGGACGAGCCACAGACTTACACCAATCGCCGCCATAAGGCTGCGGGTGAAGATGATCAACGTCGGCCTTCGCATAGTGTTTCTTCCCAAAAATATCGACTGGAAAGGGGCACACTCGATTCTGCTCAGACTTCTGCCGCTCCTGACCCCTGCCATTTAAGGTTCAGGTTCAGGTGTGGGGTCGGGGAGAGTCAGCTCAAACGCAGGGAGTGGTCGGTAAGATACTTCCACTCTTTGTCACTCAAAAGATCAAGAGAAGAGATGCCGTCCTGGGCGGCACCCGGATAGATGAAGACTCCATCGCGCTCAATTACACGGGGATCGAGGGTCGTGATCCCATTCAAAAGTCCGGAAAAGGTTTCCGATTTCCAGAAATCCTCATCACTTGTCTGTTCTAACAGATTCAGGAAAGGCTTCGCAAGCTGAAAATAGGTTGGTCGGAACTCATAATCACCGACATCATCGCTTACCGGCTCGTCACGATTGTCGATCAGCAGCAGCAGGGTGACGATCAGGAACTCTTTCTGATCCGAGAAACGGTGCAGGGAATCGACCTCTGTTCCAAGTTCTTCCGGGCTCGTCGCCATCGAGCCCTCGAGCTCATTCGTCCATTCGCTGAACTGCGCGATCGCCTCGTCACCATTTCGACGGAAGTCCCAGAATCCATACTCCCACGCGTACTGATTGTCGAGCATTATCGCCGCGAGCGACTTCAGAAAAAGGCGCTTACTCGCCGCATCGTCATTCCGCTCTCGATCCGGATCGGACGGAGAGGCAATCAGGTCGGCGAGCCTCGATCTCAACTCGTCACTCCCGAAGACCTGAATCGCGATCTGCATCCCAATGAAGATCGCATGGCCATTCTTCTCCCCACCAAAGCCAAGAAATGATCTCCGGCCCTGGTCGAGCGCCAGCCCCTTTTTGCTGCTGCGGACCAGCGCGTACCCCCCAGCCATTATGGCCGCGAAGAGGATCATCAATATTATATATGCCAGATTGCCCATCGTTCGCCTGAACCATTTACTGTTCGGATCATTTTAACCACTGAAGGCTAACCGCTGAAGGAGAATCCTCCGCCACGGCCATAGGAACCAGACCGACCCGCTCGTGTTCCGGTGATCCTTCCACCAGAAGAGACCCGAACCGAAGTCTGGCCAAAACCACCCGGCTTCACCCGGCCGACTCCGCTCGTCCCACCAATCCGCGTCGCACTGAAGATTGTTGGACGTGTCACCGGCTGATACGCTGGCGGCTGGTACGACACGCGCCCCGCTGCCGGTAACGATGAGAATCGGGGGCCCAGTCGCGGGGCCATCATTCCGTAGTTGGCGAAGAAGAGCCAGTGCATCCCGGGAAGACCTCCATAATAGTGTGTCACCACCGGTGCGCCAACCGCCCCACTACTGCCGCTTCCACTCGCCAGTCTCTGCTCTACCGGTTTGAAATCGTTCAGCCTCAGCATCCGCACGTCGAGGCCGTTGTTCCGCCATTCGACGAAATCGTCGTTCAGGTCGTCCAGCTCTGTCGTCTGCCGCTCGTCTGGTACGAGGTAGATTATTCGCTCAACCCCTCTTTTACGCAGCTCTGCCGCCGGTGGGACCCTCGCCTGCCACCGATTGTCGAACTGATTGTCGGCATCGGTATAAGGCGTGAGACGGCGCGAATCGAGCAGCAAGAGCGCCGGCCCCTTACCGTCAAAAAGCTCCCTCCGCGCGCGAAACTCCGGCGCGTAATGGAGCAACGCTCCGAGTGTCTCATGGCTTTTGACCACTCCGAGCGGGTGCGGCCAGTTGTCGAAATCCGGAATTACGATCGCCTTGTCCGCCATTGCCACGCCAACGGCAACCGATGCCGGGCCCGGCAGATCGACGATCACCAGCGTCTTAACCGCGTCCGGCGAAGAAGCCATCAGATCACGCAACGCTCCCGCACGCTGGAATGCCTCATCCATCTCCCGGCTGCCGGAGGTTCCACCATTCGCGAGCATCGTTCGTAATGTCGGCTGGCCAAGCGACTGCAACAGGGTTGGGACATAGAATGGCTGCCAGGCTGCATCCTGCGGTGCATAGAGCGAGACGATCTTCTCCGGGTCGTCGAGCATTTGAGCCGGCGCGGCGACATTGCTCGCAACCGTCCTCGTTCTCGTCGCCTCGTCCCCGAATGTCAATGGCTTGTCCGACGCCCCGACATTCCAGCCTTCTCGTTTCTGCAACTCGAGTGAATCGTAGTTCGATTCCTGCTCACCATCACCACCGACCAGCTTGAAGATCGTCAGGGCTGCCATCCCGATCCCACCGCCTGCCAGCAACACTCTACCCGCCTGACGGCGTGTCAGATGATCATTGAACCAGCCCGGTGCCCGGTTGCCGCCACCCAAATTGTCCTTCTTCTCAAAACTCATATTGAAATGCTGATATTGCGAGGGAAACCTGCCGAAAACATCGTCGATTCACTATGGCCGCTTCAATGGCTCGATGTTGAAGTCGTCGACCAGGAAGACCTCTCCACCCAACGACCGAAAACCGAAAGATCCGTATATAAATTTCTCCCGGCTGACCGAGGTGTCAGTCCAGACTCCGAGGTCATTCGTCTCACCTGAATCGTTTGAAGTGATCGAATGCTGGATCGTAAAATCCCGAACCGTGACGCTTATCGTGTAGGATGATTTGGCGTTGAGCTCAGCCAGAATCGGTACGGGCGTCCCGACTTCAACCGGTGCTCCCCCGTCACGAACGATGTAAGTGAAGAAACGGCGTGGCGTCATCGCCGTCGAGGACGGTCCGGAAATATGGAACAGATAGTAGTTGCGCCCCGGGCCATCGATCTTCAGTGCCCAGGTCACCCCCTGCCCATCTCCAAACCAGACCGTGAAGTTTGCCTGAAGATCGCGGTAGACCTGATCCTTGAGCGTTCCCGGAATCTCCCCGCGAACCTCAAGCCGCTTGTTGCGCGAATCACCGATTACCTGCCACGCCGCCGGCGCGTTCCACTGATTAATCCGGTCGAAGAAGTCTGTCACCCCGGCCGAGGTCACCACCGGACTCAATTCTATGTCGATCACCCGCGGTCCCGGACTGAGCATCATTCGGCGGCTCCACGGCTGG
The DNA here is from genome assembly GCA_040378705.1 of Acidobacteriota bacterium. Taxonomy (GTDB): domain Bacteria; phylum Acidobacteriota; class Blastocatellia; order RBC074; family RBC074; genus CAIOZW01. The sequence goes on along the minus strand of JBEIMN010000358.1, from coordinate 574 downwards.
AATCCGACCAGCTCCGCAGTTATCGATCGCTCGACCGTCTGCTCGATCTCGTAATTGACCCGCAATTTCCCGCTTTCATTGATCTTTCCCTGCAGCGCACCATCGATCATCACCAGCGCTCCCGACGGCCCGTTGAGCTCGAGTCGTGCCACACGCGTCAGCGGTATCCTCGGATAGCGTACCTCCTCGCCAGCAGCACGAACCTCGAAACTGTCCTCAAAATCGTTGTACTCAGGGTGTGAGATCGTCAGCCGGTGCCCGCCAGGCGGGATCTCTGTCACCAGCGCCGTGCCACTCGCATCGACCACTGCCCGCGCCGCGCCGTCAACCAGGATCTGCGCTCCCACCGGCAGATCACCCAGTCTGACCGACGCCGATCGCGCGTTGAGCCTGACTCGCGTGATCGTCTGTCCCGTCAACTGCCGCGAACTGACCTTCTCCGTCCCATACCCCGGGTGGCTGACCTCGATCAGATAGCTCTTTCCACGCGGCAGCGAAAACTCAGCCTGTCCATTCTCCTGGTCGGCATCAGCTCGCCCAAGCTCACGACCATCGAGCCCCCTTACCGTTACCG
>JBEIMN010000357.1:0-4154 GCA_040378705.1 Acidobacteriota bacterium | reverse complement strand
CCCTCCAATACCCCATCTTGTGGCCCCTCCACATCCCCAACCCGATATAATGCGTCTCCCCTTCCATCCAGCCCCAGCTAAAATTTTTTCTTCACAACCCATTTTTGTTGCAGGTCTGAAACGCTCTCCGTCACCACCCGTCCATCAAAACGACAAAACCCGCAACTCTGTGAATAACGCAGAGTTGCGGGTTATAAAGTGTGAATTGAAGGCAGAATCAGGCGGCGATGTCCTTCGCGCGAGTCTTCTTGCCGGCAAGAGCCAGGTCGATCATCTCTTCTGCCTCTTCAACCGTCATCTTCATGACGTGTGCAATCTCCTTGATGATCAGATGGCGGGCCCTTCCCATCGTCTGCTGCTCTTCGGGTGAGAGTGTCTTCGAGCGACTCAGCTTCGACATCGTCTTGAGGGAATCGGCTACCTCATAGATCTCACCCGACGCAAGCCTCTCAGCATTCTTGGCATTACGCTTGCGATGATCACTGGCGACCTCGATATCCTTACCGAGAAATCTCATCAGCTTTGGAATATCGTCCTTCTCGATCAGCTTGCGCACCCCGATCTCGACTGCCTTGCTGACCGGGACGAGGATGGTTGTACTGTCGAGTGAATCGAGTGGCTTGAGAGAATAGCACTTGACCACTGTTCCACCGGCAGATTGTTCGATGACCCCGGCGACCCGACAGATGCCGAGACGCGGATAGATGACTTTATTGCCTTCGCGGTATGTCAATGTATCTCTCCTGTCTATGTTCAGATAAAATGCAGTATAGCACGGACGCACAGATCTGTACGCACCCGCGTCAAAAATTCCTGATATTTGGAGAGTTAATCGCTCGGCGTTGAATTCTAATCTATTTCAGAAAAAATGGAAGTGCAAAACCAAAAAAATCGGCCGCCCCGGCCGTAACATCAGCGCGTCCGGCGCTGCCCGAGGGTGTCGGTGCCAAAGGTGCCAATCCCCTTGAAAGTGAAAGCAAAAAGGATGCGATTCTCACTCCGGAGGCCAGCCCTGATCGTCACATTCTGGACGTTGAGGCTGCAACAATCCCACGCCCAGCCGACGGAGGTCGTGAAGTTGATCAGATTCGGATCGCGCGGCAAATTGTTGAACGTACGATTACGAAGATCATAAATGACCGTAAAACCCCCGTATGGCCCTCTTGACGGATTACCAACGAAGGCCGAGAGGTCCGCCTGGTTTCCCGGCAGCGTGCTCGGATCGAATCGGACCCGGTCGATCGGAATCCGACGCGTAAAATACCAGGTCTGACTCAGTGAAAAGATCCCACGCGTCACCCCTCCCCCAACGATCAGATCGCGGAGCTTCCCGAGGGTCGAGTCATAATTGACCCGCAGATCTCCGAAGAGGTTATCATTCGGCCGGAGCCGTGCACGGAGATTGAGCGGTGACATGTCACGTCGGATGCCGCCAAAGGCAAATCCGGAGAGGGTGTTGATCGGAAAGAACTGGTTGCGCCGCCCCACCTGCAACGCCCCACCAAAGGTCGGATCGAAATAGTAGCTCTGTGAGACCGTCAGATTGAGCAGTTCGTGCGGCTGCGGCGGCGCACCTTCGACCTTCTGCCGTCTGACAAGAAAGCTGTTGCTAACCCCGTAGGTGACCTGGTTCGTCTCGGCGACGATGTCACGCTCGTCAACTCGCAGCGTCCGGTTGAAATCTTCGACACCCGCGATCCGCCGGTATTCGATGAACGGCTCGATGACGTGCTTAAACCACGGCTTCCCGTCCCGATAACGAAAGACGCGCGCCAGCGCCGGCGGACGAAGATCCGCCGTCAGGTCGACATAATGCCGAACGAGGTTCCGCCCGACAACACGCTGCTGAACCGGGTCGAGACTGTCACTGTAATAAGTCGAGCGGAGCGCCACACTCGGCGTGAACGTAAACCCGCCAACCGAGCGAAAGGGAAAGGTCAGCCGCGGCGCAAAATCGAAGCGCTGCACGACCGATGGCGTCCTGAGGTCGATCTGCCCCCCGCGATTCTCGATCCGCCGAATCCCCTCCAGCGCCGCATCAAATGAGAAATAGACCGGAAACGAGTCCGAGATCCGCCGGCTTCGCTGACTCAGCTCAAGGCTCGGCAGCCGCCGCACCTTGACGATATCTTCGCCAATAAACGAACTCTGCTCGCCGAAGAGGCTGTTGAAACTGTAGGCTCCCCAGCTCTTGTTGACGTAAAAGAGCGAACGCTCCTCCGGCGAAACTGCCGTCTGGATGTTCTCTGCAAAGACCTGCCGAAAGGCGAAACTCGAGGTGATGTTGACGTCGGCAACCGCGACGAATCCATTATCGAACCGGTGAATCGCATCCGCATAGAAACTGCTGCCGCCCTGATCGATCCCCTTCTGGCCAAAAAGGCGATCAAAGACCATGAATGATCCGAAATTGATGTGCGATGTCCCGTTCGTCCGCGCCCGAAAATCGAAGCCAAGGCCGATCCCGCGCTTACTGAAAATATCCGTCCGCACCAACAGATCTGCGCTTCGACCAAGTGTCTGGTAGTAGGCCAGATTCAGCGTCCGCCCCTTGATCGTCGACGAACCCGAACTGGGAAGCAGAAAACCAGACGAACGATCCTCTTGCTGATCGAGATCGAGGCATATGGCAGATAGAAGACCGGAATATTCCGGATCCGCAACAGCGCATTGTAGACCCGCGCCCGGTCGTCAAGCACGATAGTCGCACGGTTGGCCGAGAGGCTCCATTTCGGTATCGCCTCCTGACAGGCGGTCATAATTGCCTTTCGCAGCGCAAAAGTCCGGTCACCCGTCTTCCGTGCCTCCGCCGCGTCGATGATGACCACCGTTCCATCCGGAGTTCGATTGGTAAAGGCCGTTACAGTCTGGATCGTTCCCTGCTTCGTTCGCGCATTCAGATCGAGCCGCTCTCCCGTCAGCCGCTGCCCCTGCTGCTCGAAATAAACATTCCCCTCCGCCTTCAGGTCGCCAGTCTCACGATTGAAGGTCGCACGGTCGGCAATCAGCAGAATATCACCATAGATTACCTGCACGTTCCCCGCCGCAACCACCACCGCTCCCTGCGCCTCCTGCCGGTCGGCCGTGATCTCAACATTGCCCGTCGACGCCGGACCAACATCGGCGACGATTGTCACCTGCGCCGGTCGCGATCGACCAAGCGATCGCGCACGCTCCTCCGCCACCCCGATCGGGTTCTCGACCTTCTTCTCCGGACTCTCCGGCTGCTGCCCCCATACGACGATCGACAGCGCCAGAAGCATCGGAATGACCGGAATCAAAAACTTGTATTTTGACGGGGATTGGATCATGTAGGAATTTGCGTCGCGTTCAACCTAGCGGCCATTTCCAGCGGTCGCGGCAAGTATTCGATCATTGAGGGCTGTCCGGAGCTCAGTCGCGGCCAGATCATCACCTGTGCTGTCGATCGCGGCGCGAAGCCCGTTCATCAGTCTCGAACAGTCCTCACAGATCGCAACGTGGCCGGCAATCACCTCATCCATCCGGCCGTCACCATCACCCTCGAAATAGTCGCTGATCAGGTGGTCGAGCGTCCGGCAACTGACCATCTCACCGATCGTCGCCCCACTCACGATTCGGCCCTCGAGCCCCTCCTGACCCACCGCCCCCAAGGCACACGGCGACGGCGGGAGATACTCGACCGTGCCGGTACCAGAAGATGACTGCCCCGCCCAGCCAAGGCCGCCACGACAAAGATCGAGCCCTTCCCGGATATCACCAAACAACTCGCGACACTCAGGACAGGCAAGCAGATGCTCACAGAACTCCCGCCGTTCCTGACGGGACATCCCCTGATCGAGGTAATCGCTGATCTGCTCCTCAAAATCTCGACAATTCATCTCTCAACCTTAAAATATCCCTCTGGAAATATCCCTCCGGGTCACTCTGGCAGTACCGCACAGACCCCACCCCGGCTATCTCCGCCAACTTCAAGTGACTCATTCTAGTTTGCAGACCCGCCTAATTCAAGCCCGTCGCTTTCGCACATTGGGCCAGGGCGATCGCTCTTATCCTGGGTGCGCGGGCCTCCGGCCCGCATGTCTTCACGTTTCCACGCTGCCAGTCAACGGCAGGGGCACCTCGCCCGGCTCTGACTGCATTTTCTCCGCTCCGTTTTATCTCAAAGCGGCTCT
>JBEIMN010000356.1:0-4158 GCA_040378705.1 Acidobacteriota bacterium | reverse complement strand
TTTAATCTCAAAGCGGCTCTGCGCCGGAGCATGCGGACCGGAGGTCCGCGCACCCAGCCCTCGCATCCGGCCCACGCATCCAGGAAGCCTCACTCTGCTTCTCAGAATTCCTGTCAGCTGAAGATGCTAACTTCAGCAGTCTGCCGTCACCTCATCACCGCCTCCGACATTACCGCCACCTCGCCAATGATCGGTCTGAACTCGATAAACTGTAATATCAGAAATGTCGCCCTGCTCATAGACTTCGCCCCCAGCTCTGACCCAATCATCGATTCACAAAGACCGGCGACCGCTTCTCGAGGAAAGCGCGCACCCCCTCGCGGCAATCGTCCGTCCCCGCCAGATGCGCCGCCACACTGGCGTGATGATGGCCATCATCGACGTGCAGGCCCGCAAACATCCCCTTCAACGCCGCCATCGAGATCGGCGCATTGGCGCACAACTTCGCCCGCCACACCTCAACCTGACGCGCGAGGTCATCTTCATCCTCCGCCACCGCCGTCACCAAACCGTAATCGAACGCCTCCTCCGCCGTGATCGGCAGTCCAAGCAGCGACATATGCCGCGCCCGCGCAACCCCGATCGTCTCCGCCAGCCGCTGCACTCCCATCCATCCCGGAATCATCCCAAGATTGACCTCCGGCATCCCCAGCTTCGCCGAACGGAGCGCGATCCGCAGGTCTGCGGCCAGCGCCAACTCGAGCCCGCCACCAAGCGCGTGCCCATTGATCACGGCAATGATCGGCTGCGGCAGGGCCGCCAGCCGCCGCAAAATCTCGATCCCCGGCGCGATCCACTCCCGCGCCATCTCATGCGGCGTCAACCCTCCCCACGTCCCAATGTCCCCGCCCGTACAGAAGAAACGCCCACTCCCCCGCAGAAAAATTACACGCAATTCCCGCGCTCCGGCCAGACTGTCGACAACCTCTCCCAGCCGCCGCACCATCTCCAGCGTCAGCGCATTCCCCTTCTCGGGGCGGTTCAAACGGATCTCCGCCCACGTCTCGTGCCGCTCAAAGACTATCTGCTCGCTCATCCTCATCCCTCCATCTCCGCTCCTGCCAAATGGCGCAGTCAAAACCTGACCATCGTCATTCCGCCATCAACCGGCACCGCCAACCCGACAGTGTAGGGCAAACGCCCCTCTGCCATCGCGACGACCGTCGCCGCGACATCCGCCGGATATCCCCAGCGCCCCGCCGGCACCCTGCCCCGCGCCGGCGATGAGGCCCCGCCACTGCCGGCGGGTGCCTCACCCCAAAAAGCCTGAATCACTACCTGAAATTCTGAGAACTTCTGGCGACGCCGTTTTAATGGCGCCGACCATCACCTCTTCGCCTGTAGCAACGGCCGCAATCTCGCGATGGTGCTGGCAAAACGCGGGTCGTCGGCCAGATTGGTATATTCGCGCGGGTCCTGCCGGTGATCGTAAAGCTCGCGACCACTGCGGCCACCATCCCATTCCGTATATCGCCACCGCTCATCACGAACCGAACGCCCCTCGACCTTCCCAGCATCTGTTTCGTGAAATACCATCGTCAGCGCCGGATGATCCCAGCGTCGCCGCGGCTCGAGCAGCAGCGAGCGGAGGCTTCGCCCCGCTACTCCCGCAGGCAATTGCAAGCCCGCCAGATCGGCCAGCGTCGGGTAAAGGTCGAGCAGCTCAACCACTCGCGGACTGCTCACCCCACGCTTCACACCAGGAGCCGCAATCAGCAGTGGCGTCCGCGCCGACTGCTCAAAGAGCGTCAGCTTCGCCCAGAGACCGCCATGATCTCCAAGGTGAAAGCCATGGTCACTGAAGAGAACAATCACCGTCTGCTCCCATAACTTCAACCGATCGAGCTGATCGAGCAGCACCCCGACCTGCCGATCCATGTAAGTGATGGCCGCATAGTAGGCAGCTACCGCTTCCGCTCGTGAAGCCGGCTGATCTGCGCCAAACAGCTCCGTCATGAGCGCTACCATCGGAATCCGGTGCAACGGCATATCGGGATCGATCCGAAGCTTTGCCGCTGAGTAGAGACCATAGTACGATTTCGGCACATTCCAGGGCAGGTGCGGCTTGTTCAAACCGGCAGCGAGAAAGAACGGTCGCCCTGCCTTCGTCTGCTCGAGCATCAGCCGGCTGATCGATTCGGCGGTTCGCGCATCACGCGTCAAATGCTCCGGCGTATCGAGCGGCCGCCAGTCCGGCGTTCGTTCATTCTGTCGCCGTGCATACCGAATCTGATGGGCGCGACGCTCCTCTTCATCAACGAAATCACTGCTGTCCGAAATATCCCACGACAGGTTGTCGTCACGCCCTTCGTGATAAACCTTGCCGTATCGCGCGGTGAAGTAGCCTGCCTGCCGGAAAAGCTGTGGCAGAAAGACTGCATCAGGCATCGCCTTGCGCGGCGCTGTCTGCAACTCAAAAATACCAGTCTGCTCCGGCCGCCTCCCACTCAACAGCGATGCCCGCGATGGATTGCACAACGGATACTGCGTGTAGGCACGCTCGAAAACTACACCACGCGCCGCAAGCCGATCAATATTGGGTGACTGAACCTGCGTGTTCCCATAACACCCAAGATCATTGTTCAGATCATCGATCGAGATGAAAAGGACATTCGGCCGTCTCGCCTGAGCCACGCCAACTACCCCGACCATCATCACCAGGATTAGTGCCCGGATTCCACACTTCAAAACAATCATTCAACCTCCCCCTGCCTGCTACCGTATATCGAGCATAAAAGTCCGGTCATTGTAGATCCAGGTTCGATCATCGGCCATCCGCTCCGCCGCTCCGCCCGTCACGTAGAGCCGACCATTCACCACCCCCGCCGCCCCCCACGAGAGCGGGATTGGCAGCGCCGGTCCGAGCCGCCAGCTCCGCGTCCGTGGATTGTAGATTCGCGTCTCCGCCAGATTCTCGATATCGCGCCCTCCCATCATCCAGATCTCACCGCGCCACGCCGCCATCTGACACGACCGCGGCGCCGTTGGCGATTCGAGCCGCTCCCAAACTCCTCTCCGCGGATCGAAGACGACGAGCCCAATCTTCGGCACCACGACATAAAGCCTGTCATCTTGCACCGTCCCGGCCAGTGGGCCCATCCCAACCGGCCCGTCCGGCTCCTCACGCCAGCGCGTCTCGCCAACTCCAATACTCTCCATCCGGCCAGGCCGGTCATACTCGCCGCGCGCGTTGCCCATGACATAGAGCCTTCCACCCGCCGCCAGCGCCAGCGGCATCGGCCGCGCCAGCGTGGTCTCCGGCCCACGATTCACCTGCCCCGTTCGTGGATCGTAGATCTCGACCGTCCGCACCGCGTCACGCTGCCCGTCCGACTCGATGTAGTCGCCTCCAACCACCCATACCTTCCCGTCGAAGCCCGCCGTCGCACAGTAGATCCTCTCCCGACCAAGCTTTGCCGCAACCGTCCACCTCTGCCGCACCGGATCGAAGGCCTGAATCGTATCGAAGGCGTGCGAGCGCGCCGGAAAGCCCCAGTCCGCGGTCAACCCACCAGCAATGTAGAGCCTCCCCTCAACCACCGCTCCAGTAAGATCGTGATTGCTCTCCGCCATTCGCGCCACCACCTTCCACGCTCGCTGCGCCGCAATCCGCTCCGTTCCCGGAATCCCCTCCGCCAACCCCTTCTCCGGCTTGCGCGGATCGAAGCGAAAATGGCGCCCACCCTTCACCAGCCAGACGAAACCGTCCTCTCCAATACTGACACCCTCCCATTCATCCGCCACCAGACCCGGCACCTCGGCCACCTTCCATCCCGATGCCGCATGTGCCCCACCCTGGGCCCCACCCTGAGCTGGCAATACCATCAACTGCCGCTTTCCACCCACCACCGCCGCCAACGCCCACTCATTCGCGCACGTGTCGCGAACCGCTCTCCCCAATCCCAACTGAAGCGAGACGACCTCTCCACGCTCCACCATCGTCAGCAGCATTGCCAATGTCGCCAATAATATTCTCATCGCTCTCCCCCTCCCGCTAATCCCTCTTGACCCACCGATAAAACCGCCTCGAATTGCCGTAAAAATAGCTCTCAGCCGCCCGATCCCCCTTCGATCCAAAATAGTCTGCGACAATACCAAAGAGCTCTTCATACGGCGCAACACGATTGCTGACCGGCCAGTTGCTGCCATAGATCAATC
>JBEIMN010000355.1:0-4167 GCA_040378705.1 Acidobacteriota bacterium | reverse complement strand
GGTGTGCGATGTCGGCTGGTTCGTCGATATCGAAGGCAATGTTCGGGTTTTCATAGATCTGGCACGGAACCCCGATTTGACCGGCCTCCTCGCGATGTTTCGCCAGACTTCCAGTTCCGAAGCGGGAGGGGAAGAGGTCTGGTGGTCGGCGCATAATGGCGTTGGTGCCTGTCCCATCGCGCGATGGGACGATCACCACCGACGGCTGATCCACACTTTCAGGGCTCTCGGGCTGATCCAGTGTCAGGATGGCGTCGATGTCCGGGGCGGTGATCCACGGCAGGTCGATCGGGAGGCGGAGTACGGCGCGGGCGCCGGCGCTCATCGCCTCACGCGAGCCGAAATCGACCGAATCGCTCTCCGAGATCTGCCGATCCTCTCCGATCACCATAAAGCCGAAACCCTTCGCAAGTCTGATTGCTGGCGGATAGAGCGTGACAACCGCGACCTCGTTCGCCTCGCTGACGGCCGCTGCCGTAGTCAGCGTGTGGCGCAGCAGCTCCGTCGCCAGCACGGTTCGCTGCTCCTGGCTCATTAGCGGGCTCAGTCGCTGCTTGGCGCGACCCAGATCCTTGACCGGAATCAAAATATATCTCATCGAAGTGCCCCGTGTGCCCCGTGTGCCCCGTGTGTCCCGTGTGTCCCGTGCGCCCCGTGTGCCCCGTGTGCCCCGTGTGCAATGGGCAGGTCAGTCTATTCTCCCAAGCCCTTCGAGCAGTGATCGGGCGAGTCGCTCCTTGTCATCCTCCGTCTTCATTACCGTCTGCGCAGTCCGGGTTGCGATGCCGAGCGCCTCGACCGCTCCCTTTTCAGCCGCATCAATTTCGTCGAGCAGGAAGAGATCGACGAAGTCACGGTAGAGTCTGGCGACTTGTGGCGCCGTGACCTCCATGCCAAGATCGCGAAGCATGCGGTCGGTTGGTCCCTTCAGCGACGCTCCACCAACGACCGGGCTGATTGCCACTACCTTTGCCGTTGTCTCGACCAGCGCCTGGCGGATACCGGGAACGGCGACAATCGGCCCGATGCTGATCAGCGGATTGCTTGGGCAGACGATCACCACCTCCGCCTCCAGAATAGCCTCCAGCACTCCCGGGGCCGGTCGGGCCAGCTCGATATTCTCGAATCGGATCGACTTTATCGTTGGCTCGGCCCGCCGTCGGATCAGATACTCCTGAAAATGCATCTCGCCATCTGCTGTCACTATCGTCGTTGGTGTGTGAAGGTCGCTCATTGGCAGAATCTGCATTGGCAGGCGGAATGATCGGCGCAGGTTGTCGGCGACTTCTGTCAGACTCTTTCCGGCACGGAGCTGCTGTGTACGATAGATGTGTGTCGCCAGATCCCGGTCTCCGAGGTTGAACCATCGATCCTCGTCCAGGTATCCGATCAATCGCTCAAGGCAGTGAAAGCTGTCATCTGCAATTCCCCAACCAGTAGCCGGGTTGACCACTCCGGCCAGCGTATAGGTCACAATGTCGAGATCCGGCGCGATGTAGAGCCCGAACATCTCGATGTCGTCGCCGGTATTGACGATGATCGTCAGATCCCTCGCCTCACTTTCGGAGAGAACCCGCTGGAGTCCCGAAAGAAATTTTGAGGCGCCAACCCCTCCCGCCAATGCTGTAATCTTCATCTTCCACGCCTTCCGACGGTCAAGTCCGCAACGCCCGGCACGCCCATCGCTGCCGACGTGATCGCCATCTTCCCAGGGTTTTCAGGCAGATCCTCAGACGCTTCACCCGAAAGAAATTCGAGCCGGCGCGCCGCCGGAATCAGCCCGTAACGGTGGGCCAGATCATAGTATCCACGCAATCCGGCCAGATTCTCCTCGTCGAGTTCATAGTTGACGTTAGATTTGAGATAGTCTGTGAGGTCTGCGAGTGGCAGTTCCAGCTCGGTGACATAGCCAGCCGCAATCTCAGCCAGTCGACCGATGCCCTCACGCTTCGCCAACTGAAAATCATTAGTCAGCTTCGCTCCCGCACCACGTGTCGATAACACTTCTTCCCGCACCGCCCAGACAGCAAAGACGAATGGCTGGCCGGTCAGTTTCCGCCATTCCAGGGCCAGATCGTAGATCGTTACACCCAAACTTGCCGCTGCCGCATCGATTCGCATCGCCGGATCTCCGATCACCAGTGCGGCATCGGTTCCATCGAGCATATTCTCATAACCACTTCGTCGATCCGGTGTTCGCCTGATCAACTCCGGTTCCCAGCCAAATTGGTGCTGAAACAGGATTCTTACCAGTGATTGCGATGTCCGTGAAGATGTGTCCATTGCCAGCGTCCGAACCTCGGATAACGGACACCGCGAGGCGATCAAAACACTCCGGACCCGACTCTTTGACGCCACCGCCACGCCCGGAATGATCTGCAGACCGGGAATTCGCTGGTATTCGATCGCCGGTATCAGTGCAATCTCGCACTCCCCAGCGGCCAGAAGCTCCGCACAACGCGATGGCGCGGTGTCTCCGATGAACTCATAATCTGATCGTAATGCGCCCACGGCGAAACTGTGGACGAGGGGCGCCGAATTCAGATACGTTGATGCCGCTATTCTCATTTTACAGACTCTCTTCCGACAGCCAACACCACCACCGAGCTGGCGATATCTCACCAACCAGTAGCACAAGGCAGCGATTCACTCCGATAGTAACACGCTTCAGACCTCCCTGACGGAGGGGAGAGTTTGAAGCGAAGCCCCCTCCAGCCAGACGGCCATTTATCAGGCTGCCACTGCTAAACGACAAGAAATAATAGGATTAGCGGTCAGGTTGTCGTAAGCGTTAAAACTTTGGAACAATTCGACAAACCTCTGTAAAAAAATCTATAGACAGTCGGAAATATTATGGTAAACTTCCGGCTGACCTACCCTTGGGTTTTATAAAAATACCATAAGGTAAATACAATCAGGTAATTACAGCTCGCGTCTCACGACTTGCGACTACAGACTTACGATACTTTAAGACATTGGCGATAAGGTCCGTAAATAACTGTAAATAAATTTAAATAAAGAAATCACCACCTTGAAAGGATCGGTAATCTATTTATGAAGCTATCTTCACATGCACTTCGTTCGCTTCAGGATCTCGACGAGACGGGCCGTGAGGCAGTCGAGCAGATCGTTCGTGCTCATATCCGTGCCTGCCGTTTGAACGGCTTTCAGCCAGAAAATCTGGAGCGCGTCTACCAGGAGGCCATCGAGATAATTCGCCTTGAAGGCCCCCCGCGGAAAGATACGTCGATGGGTGCCAATAAATATGAGCCGACACGACGCTACGAGCAATATCGCAGCCCGCGTGCATTGTAGTTTCCGGCATAGCCCGATACCGCGATCCACTTCGACAACGCTCTTATCTGGCTACCGGCAGTCGTTGCCTGCCAGTGACTCGCGAATTGTCGTGTGAGGTAGCGATTCGCTTGCAAAAGGTCTTCTCCCCTTATAGGTTGATTTAGCTGCCATTTTCTGGTGGCAGTTCATTTCGTCCGAAATGAGTTCGTTGGCGTAAAACCTGACCTGAAGCCGTAGCACTGTCCAGAAGCTCAATTGGAAAGTGGCGGGATATTTGACCCTCAAGTCGACAAACAATTCGATACACAAGTCGATACATAAGTTGAAAGGACAATTTAACGATGAAGAGACTGACGGCGAGTAAGATTGTATTAGTAGTTGGATTGCTAATGGCCCTCACCACCCTCGCACTGGCCGATGGGGAGACGAAGACCCTGACGGGCCACCTTGTTGACAAGGCCTGCTCCGGTCGATTCGTTGCCGCTGCTACTCCGCAGGAGGCTTCCGCCGGCCACAGCAAGAAGTGTGCGCTGATGGAGAAGTGTGCTGCCAGTGGTTACGGAGTCTTTTCCGACGGCAAGTATTATGAGTTCGATGCCAAGGGGACTGAGCTCGCGAAGGCCGCTTTTGAGAAGAGCACCAAGGAGAAGGGCGCGACTTTCAAGGTTGTCGGCAAGGTCGACGGCTTGAAGATTAGTGTTGTCTCGATCACCGAGGCAGAATAGTCTTCTGATCCTGGTTCAATTCGAGCTACGAGAAAGGCCGGGAGGGGTGACTCTCCCGGCCTCTTCGCGTTTGGTGCTGCTTGTAATTTATTGTAATAATGGTGCCGGAAAATTTTGCCGGTCGGGTCTGTTTTGAGATCAGGTG
>JBEIMN010000354.1:0-4177 GCA_040378705.1 Acidobacteriota bacterium | reverse complement strand
TGTTCGCGCAGGTCGAGCCGGCCGGCGAGCTGTTCCGGTGTGACGATTGGGGGGATCTTTGCCGACTCGTCGAGGACCTCTGGCGGGAAGATATGCGGCAGATCGTGCTTGTGAATGACGATCTCGATGTCCATTCCCGGCGCACTGCTCGATGAACCGAGGCCGCTCAGTATCCGGCCGCGTGCCGGATGGTGGCCGGTCGGATAGCTCTCGACCGCGACCAGCACCACCCATCCATCGGCAAACTCCGGAGTTTCGTCGCGATCACGATCCTCGAGGTCGATATCGAAGGGGAACTTCTCGTCGAGCGACTCGACCCACGAACCACGAAACCCGTGGTGGAGGCGGCCGATGATCCGCAGGTTGCCACGCTGTATGATCATCTCGACCCGCGCAAACCGCTCCTGCTCCTTATTGCGATGGGAGATCGAGGCGACGACGCGATCCCCGTCAAATGCGCCCTGCAGATCCTCAGCGTCGACGCGAATGCGTCCACGCGCGCGCAGCTCCGGATCTTCGGGGAGGAAGTGGATCGTCTTGCGGCGCCGCTGGCGGACGTGTCCGATCATTACCCGCTGGCTCTGGACAAGATGGTATTCCTGGCCGTGACGGCGGAGAAGTCCCGCCCCCTGAAGCTGATTGAGGATTTGGGTGAGGATCTTCAGTGCCGCCCGGTCAAGGTCGAGGGCCTCTGCAAGGTCGCGCACGGAGAGTCCGTCCGGCTCTTCGCGCAGGGCGGTCAAAACCTCGTCGAGGTTGAAGGGGAGCGCGGTCTGTGTCGTCTGGCGTCGGGTCATGCATTGAATCTCCTGATCCGGTATTGGAACCCAAGTATTGGGACCCAGGTATTGGGACCCAGGTATTGGGACATGCTTGAGGGAATTTCGCAATGATGAAAATCTCGGGTGTTATTGCGATACTGCGATTGATCTTCAATGGCTTGCCAAGTTCGCCTGAAAACTTATAAGATCGTTGCTATCGTTGGTAAGAAACTATAACTATCACCAAATGAGAACTGGGATCCGCCATGGCGAAGAGATTGAAATTGTTGCTCTGTCTGCTGGTCATCGTCGGGGTCGGAGGGCTCTCCCTCCGCACCTCGCGAGCCGGCGAGTCGGCCGACCCGGCCGCCCACTGGGCCTTCGTTCCGCCGGTTCGGCCGGCACTTCCGGTGGTCAAAAACGAGACCTGGAGCCGGACGCCCGTCGACCGCTTCATCCTTGCCACGCTTGAAAAGAACGGCCTCGCGCCATCGAGCGTCGCGACGAAGACCACACTAATCCGACGACTGAGCCTCGATCTGACTGGTCTGCCGCCAACGATTGGGGAGGTCGACAGATTCCTCGCCGATCGCTCGCCGGACGCTGCCGAAAAACTGGTCGACCGGCTGCTCGCGTCCCCACACTACGGCGAGCGCTGGGGCCGCTGGTGGCTCGATGCCGCACGCTATGCCGACACCAATGGATTCGAAAAGGATTTGCCACGTTCGATCTGGCCCTATCGTGACTGGGTGATCAACGCCTTCAATAAAGATATCCCCTTCGATCAGATGACGATCGCGCAGCTGGCCGGTGACCTGCTCCCCTCGCCGACCGCCGACCAACTGGTCGCGACCGGATTTCTGCGCAACTCGATGCGCAATGAAGAGGGTGGAGTCGATCCCGAGCAGTTCCGTGTCGAGGGGCTGATCGACCGTGTCGATGCGATTGGCAAGGCCTATCTTGGCCTGACAGTCAATTGCGCACAGTGCCATAACCATAAGTTTGATCCGATCCGCCAGGACGAGTACTACAAGTTCTACGCTTTCCTCAATCAGGACGATGAACCGGAGATCGAAGTCCCGGAAGAGAAGATCGAGAAGCAGCGGGCGACGATCCGCACGAAGATTGCAAAGATCGAGGATGAGCTGATCGCTGCGACGCCAGACCTTGCAAAGAGGCTTGCCGACTGGGAGGCGCAGCTTCGGCCCCTCGAGGGAGCCTGGACGATCATCAGGGATGGCAGCATCTTTGCGTCATTTGGGACGAAGTTCGACCGATTGCCCGACTTCTCCTGGATTCCGAAGGGGGACAATTCGACCAAGAATGTCTATGTAATCCAGGCGAAGAGTCCGCTGAAGAAGATTACCGGTTTGCGGCTGGAGCTGATGACCGATGCGACTCTGCCGTTCAACGGCCCGGGGCGTTCGACGACGGGTGGACTCTACCTTTCAGAGGTCGTGCTGGAAGCAGGCGGGCAGAAACTGCCGTTTGCCGATGCGACCGCAGACTTTTCGCGACTGCTTTTCCCGATCAGGAACGCGATTGATGGGGATACAAGCACGGCGTGGGACGTCGAGGCTGGGCCGGGGCTGCGGAATCAGTCACGGAAAGCGGTCTTCGTGCTCAAGCAGCCGCTCGAGATCGAGGTCGGTGGAAGTATGACGATCTCGCTGGTCCAGAAGCAGCAGGAGCGGATCAATATTGGCCGGTTTCGGCTCTCGGTAACGGACGAGACCGCGCCACAGGCGGATCCGGTTTCGGTCCAGGTTCGTTCGATTTTGGGCAAGCCCGCCGCTCGTCGGACGGCGGATGAGCAGCGACGGCTCTTCGGTGCCTATCGTGAAACGGTCAGGGAATGGGCAAGTGAGAACGAGCGGATTGCTGAACTCTGGCGTGACTGGACATATGGCTCGACGACACTCGCGTTGAAGAGCCGTGAAGAGGAGCGTGAAACGCGCATCTTCAAGCGTGGTGACTGGAAGCGTCTGGGTGATCAGGTGACGGCCGGAACGCCGGCGGTCCTGCCGGCGATGGCGGCCGGCGCGCCACGAAACCGGCTTGGGCTGGCAAAGTGGATCGTCGATCGTGGCAATCCACTCACGGCGCGCGTGATCGTCAATCGTGTCTGGCAGCAGTATTTCGGGGTCGGTCTGGTGACGACGCCGGAGGACTTTGGAGCCAGATGCGAGCCGCCATCACATCCGGAGTTGCTCGACTGGCTGGCGGTCGAGTTTATGGAGAGTGGGTGGAGCATCAAGCACCTTCACCGGCTGATCGTCAATTCGGCAACCTACCGGCAGAGTTCAAAGGTCACACCGCAATTGATGGAGGCCGATCCGACCAATCGCTGGCTGGCAAGAATGCCGCGATTGCGCGTCGAGTCCGAGATCATACGTGACCTCTTCCTCTCGACCGCCGGAATACTGAGCCCGAAGATCGGGGGGCCATCAGTCTATCCGCCAATCCCGGATGGCGTCCTGGTCCTTAGCTACGGCGGCGCAACGTGGAATACAAGCACTGGCGAGGACCGGTATCGTCGCGGAATGTATACTTTCTGGAAGCGTTCGGTTCCATATCCCGGATTGTCGGTCTTCGATATGCCGAATGGTGACCAGTCGTGTCCGCGGCGGACGAGGTCGAACACGCCACTCCAGGCACTGACAACGCTCAACGATCCGATCTTTATGGAAGCGGCGCAGGGGCTCGCCCTCCGTATCTGGAAAGAGGGTGGAACGACCGATCATTCCCGTCTTACGTACGGATTCCGCCTCGCCACCGGACGCCAGCCGAATGCTTACGAATTGCAGCAACTGACGCAGTTCCTTCAGGCGCAGCGACCGGCATTTTCCGGCAAAACAGCAAATGCAGTCTATGTTGCCGCGCCTGATCTGACGCAGTTGCCGGCGGATGTCAACCTCGAGCAGGTCGCGCCCTGGGCAATGGTCGCGCGCGTGCTGCTGAACCTCGATGAGACGATTACGCGAGAGTAGATTATGAACTATCAGGAAGAGATAAATGTCGAAGTAAGAAAGTTGCTGACCCGTCGCCATTTCTTCAGGGACTGCGGGGTCGGGCTTGGATCTCTGGCGCTCGCGTCATTGCTGGATGGGTCTGGACAGGCACAGGGCAGACCGGCGGCAAGGGGGCAGGGCGCGCCGTCCAAAAAACCACAGATTGCCGGAAACAATCCGCTCGCTCCCAGGAAACCACATTTTCCCGGCAAGGCGAAGCGGGTAATCTACCTGTTCCAGGCCGGAGCGCCATCACAGCTCGACCTCTTCGACTATAAGCCGGAACTGGTCAAATACAATGGCAAGCAGGTGCCACCCGACCTCGTCAAGGGCATAAACTATGCCTTCATCAAGCCTGATGCCGCCCTCTACGCCTCTGAGCTGAAGTTCAGCAAGCATGGTCAG
>JBEIMN010000353.1:0-4188 GCA_040378705.1 Acidobacteriota bacterium | reverse complement strand
GACGGCGGGAGGAGTGCCGCGGCAGCTGACATTTTATCCGGCGCGTGGGCCACTGCCGCCGCGTTGGGGATATGACAATCAGGTCTTTGGCTGGACGCCGGACGGGAAGTCGGTGCTTTTCCGTTCGCACCGGGATTCGTGGACGTTGCCGGTATCGCGGCTTTATCGGGTGGCGGTGAGTGGTGGTGCGGCTGAGGTTTTGCCGATGCCGGAGTCCGGGGCGGGTGATTATGAGTTGGAGGGGCGGCGGATCGTCTATTCGCCACGATCGCGGGATTTTCGTTCAGAGAAGCGATATGGAGGAGGGCAGGCGAACGACCTCTTCATCTTCGATCTGGCGTCGAAGGAGTCGCGGCGGGTGACGGATCATCCGCGGGCAGATCGTGATCCGATGTGGATTGGCAAGACTATCTACTTCAATTCCGATCGCGATGGCAAGTTCAATCTCTATGGGTTTGACACGGTAAGCGGACGGACGACGCAGGTCACGACGAGCCTGGTCTGGGATGTGCGCTGGCCATCATCGGATAACGAGGGGCGGATCGTTTATGAGTTGAATGGCGAGTTGCAGCTCTTTGAGGTGAAGGCGAAGAAGAGTCTGCCGATCGCGATCACGGTACCAGACGAAGGTTTGAATCGCCGGCCGGGCAGAGTTGCGGCGTCCAGCCTGATCTTCAATTATTCGCTCAGTCCAAAGGGAGAGCGGGCGCTCTTCTCGGCGCGTGGCGATATTTTTACGGCGCCGATCGAGAAGGGGATGGCGCGCAATCTGACCAACTCATCCGGGGCGCATGATAAATGGCCAGGCTGGTCACCGGATGGGTCGCGGATTGCGTTTATCTCGGATCGGACGGGGGAAGAAGAGATCTGGGTGATTGGGCAGGATGGTGGCCAGGCGGCAGAGCAGTTGACGAGTGGTGGCAAGGCGATGCGGTATGCGCCGGAGTGGTCGCCGGATGGGAAGTCTATCGCCTTTACGGACAAGGATGGAAAGGTCTGGGTCCTGACGGTGGCCGACCGGAAGCTGGTCGAGATTGCCGATTCACGGAGTGGGCAGGTGACTGATCACACCTGGTCGCCGCGCGGGAACTATCTGGCCTTTTCGATGGCGGACGAGAATGAGATGTCCTCGATCTATGTCTGGTCCGCGGCTGATGGTAAGGTGCGACGTGTAACCGGCGGGACCTTTGACGAGACGAGTCCGGCCTGGGATCCGGCGGGAAATTACCTCTACTATCTGAGCACGCGCGAGTTCGCACCGCAGCTTTCGACGGCTGAGTTCAATTATGCGACCAACCGGAATGTTGGGATCTTCGCGCTCTCGCTGCGCAAGGATGTCGGGCATCCATTTCCGGCCGAGAGTGACGAGGTGACGGTTGATGGCGCGAAGAAGCCCCCGAATCTTGAGGTGGCAAAGCCGGCGAGCGACGTGCTGGTCGACTTTGACGGGATCGAGTCGCGCGTCGCGCGGGTACCGGTTGAGCCAAACAACTATGCCGGCCTGGCGGCGAAGGCCGGCCATCTGATCTACATCGTCTCACCGGCGTCATATTATGGACGGGCGGGAGACGGAGCTTCGGCGATTCGCATCTTCTCGTTCAAGGATCGGAAGGAGAGCGTGCTGGTCGATGGGTCGGGTGGATATGCGCTTTCGGCGGATGGGTCGAAGCTGCTGACCCGAATTGGTGGCCCGGGCGGAGGATTTGTTCTGGCAGATGCGGTGGTGGGTGGTGGTACGCGGAAGCCGGTCTCGACCGCCGGTCTCTACGTCGACCGTGTGCCGGAGCAGGAGTGGCGGCAGATCTTCAACGAGGTCTGGCGCCGTTATCGCGACTTTTTCTACGTTCCAAATATGCATGGTTTCGACTGGGAGGCGATTCGCCGGCAGTATGAGCCGCTGCTTGGCCACGTTGCTCATCGTTCTGACCTTAACTATGTGATTGGCGAGATGATCGCTGAGCTGACGGTGCAGCACGCCTACATCGACGGTGGCGATATCGCATTGCCGGCGCGGCCGCGTGTCGCGCTGCCCGGAGCGCGGTTTGAGCTCGACCGTGATTCCGGACGTTACCGGATCGCGAAGATTTTCCGTGGGCAGAATGAAGAGGAGATCTATCGTGCGCCGTTGACAGAGATTGGTGTCGATCTGAAGGTCGGCGACTACGTGCTGGCGATCGATGGGCAGGAATTGAGGGGTGATGACGATCCCTACCGGTTGCTGCGGAACAGGGCCGATGGGCCGGTTCAATTGACGGTCAACAGCGCGCCGAGCGCCGAGGGGGCACGGCGGGTAAGCTATCGTCCAATTGGTGATGAGCAGAGCCTGCTCTATCTCGAATGGGTGACCGCGAACAAGGCGATGGTCGATCGGCTCTCGAATGGGCAGCTCGGTTACATACACATTCCGGATATGGGCGCGAACGGCATCCGTGAGTTCATCAAATGGTACTATCCGCAGCTTCGAAAGCAGGGGCTGGTTGTCGATGTCCGCGCCAATGGTGGAGGGAATGTTTCACGGATGCTGATCGAGCGATTGCGGCGAAGGGTGCTGGCAGCCGGTTTTTCGCGGACAAATGATGACGCGACGACCTATCCGGACGGAGTATTTGCGGGGCCGATGGTCTGCATTCTCAACGAGAATTCGGCCTCGGATGGCGACATCTTCCCGGCGATGTTCAGGGAAGCGGGACTGGGAACACTGGTCGGGAAGCGTTCGTGGGGTGGGGTGGTTGGCATCACCAACCGCGGCAACCTGATCGATGGCGGGGTGGTCAATGTGCCTGAGTTCGGTTTCGCGAACACAAAGGGTGAGTGGATCATCGAAGGTTATGGTGTAGATCCGGACATTCCGGTCGAGAACGATCCGAAATCGGTCATCGAGGGGCGCGACCCGCAGCTAGAGCGGGCGGTGGCAGAGGTTCTCAGCAAGTTGAAGCTGAAGCCGACGGTGCAGCCAAAGCGGCCGGCGGACGCGGTGAAATCAAAATGAAGGGTGGACAGGGAAGGCGATGAAGCTGCGCAACCGGATCAGTCTGGGAAACTGGATCGTCATCGGGCTGGTGGCCGGGATTGCGCTCGGGGTGCTGGCGCCGGAGGTTGCCGGGAGGATGGCCCCGCTCAGCAATATCTTTTTGCGGGGCGTGCGGGCAGTGATGGCGCCGTTGATCTTTGGGGCGCTGATTACGGCGCTCGCCGGGACTGGCGATCTGCGGGCGACGGGGCGGCTTGGTCTGCGCGCGCTCTTCTATTTCCTTGGGGTGACAATCCCCGCACTTGCGTGTGGAATGGTGATGGCGCTGCTCCTTGAGCCGGGGGTTGGAGTGGTCTTGTCAGCTGGTGGTGCGGAGTCTTCGGCCCCGGCGCCGATCGGATTTGGGACAATGCTCGAGCAGATGATGCCGAGCAGCCTCTTCGATGCCATGGCTCGTGGCGATGTCCTGCAGATCGTCGTCTTCTGTATTCCGCTTGGAGTCGCCTGCGCGGCGCTGGGGGAGAGAGCGCGGCCGCTCGTCGCCTTTGCAGACGCGCTGGCGCAACTGATGGTCCGTGTCACAGGCTATGTGATGTGGCTGGCCCCGGCGGGAGTCTTTGCGGCAGTCGCAGTGACGATCGGCAAGGGTGGACTCGGGACGCTTGGCGCGCTGGGGCGTGTCGTCATCACCCTCTATCTGGCGCTCGCGATCTTTGTCTTGCTGGTTCTGCTTCCGCTCCTCTGGTGGAGTCGTCTCGGTCTTCGGAAGTTCTACCAGGTGATGCGTGAACCGTTGATTCTTGCGGTGACGACATCATCGAGCGGGGTGGCGCTGCCGCCGCTGCTCGACAATCTCGAACGGATCGGGCTGCCACAGCGTGTGACCGGCCTCGTTCTTCCCGCCTGCTTCTGTTTCAATACAATCGCCGCCGCCATCTACTCGCCGATCGCCGTCATCTTCACGGCACAGGCAGCCGGGATCGCGCTCACGAAAGGGCAACTGCTCTTTCTTTTCGTCATTTTGCTCTTCACGACGAAGGGGACACCGGCCGTACCGCGTGCAGTGATGGTCATCATCATCGGGGCGCTGACGTCGCTCCAACTGCCGCTCGGGAGCGTTGCCCTGCTGATGAGCATTGAGGTCTTCATCGATCCGATCCGGACCGGCGTCAACATTCTCGGTCACGGCATCGCGACGCTGGTCATCGCCCGCTGGG
>JBEIMN010000352.1:0-4193 GCA_040378705.1 Acidobacteriota bacterium | reverse complement strand
GGTAATCGACCGCCCGATACTCATCGAAGACCATCATTCCAAAGAGAACCTGACCATACCAGATCATCTTCTTGAAGGCATCCCACTCCCCCTGCCTCCCGTCCTCGACCTGCTTTCGCTCGCCAAAACACCAACTGTCGATCGCGAGAGTGACGATCCCCGTCTCGATGAGGGATGGGGCATAGGCCGGCAGCACCTTTCGCCCGGTGAACAACTCCTCCTTG
Source organism: Acidobacteriota bacterium (assembly GCA_040378705.1). Lineage (GTDB taxonomy): Bacteria > Acidobacteriota > Blastocatellia > RBC074 > RBC074 > CAIOZW01. The sequence goes on along the minus strand of JBEIMN010000352.1, from coordinate 3,969 downwards.
CCGGTCGGGTAGTTTCCACCGTGCCAGTGGATGTAGAGGAGTCCGGGCGCCTTTGGCTGACGCTTCTCCGGAATGAGAAGAATCGCCGGAACCTTCTCGATGCCATTCAGATCGAGTTCAAGGTGTTCGAGCGTGTAGCCAGGTCCCTTCTCAACCTTGCGCAGCTTTGGTGGCCCAGGCTTGTGGCTCCACGGTAGATCCCCAAGCAGCCCCCACAGTTCGCGCCGCCGGCGCTGCTGATAGCGAGCAAATGCGGCCCGCCCGAGTGGCAAAGAATCGCCCGGAAGCCCGGTCACGGCGACTCCGGCCAGAGTCTGGCGCAAAAACTCCCGCCGCTCCGGCTGTATCTCCCCAGCCAGATTGTCAGGGCTCTTGAGGATCTCGATATTTATATTTTTGCTCATACTCTCACCGTTGTCGGGATTTCTCTTATTGTCAGGAGATGATGCTGCTTCTATTTTGTCACAGGCTGTCAATTGAACTCCATTTCAGAATTGTGGAGCAAAATGACTACGCTGCGGGCAGCGGCAGTTTGTGCTGGCGCAGAAAACTCAGCATATCCCAGTATCCACGCTGAAAACGGATCTTCCCATCAACGATGTGGAAGAAGCCGCAGCCGCGCAAGCCAAGCGGATCGCGCCATTCGAGGATCGCCCATTCGCCATCCTCGAAGATATGCTCGACGATGCAGACCATCTCCGCCGTCGCAAACTCACGGACAAAGTTGGCCCGAATCGCCTCGCGCCCCTCGACCAGCCCGGCGGCGACCTGATGGTTGACGGCATCATCGGTATAGAAATCGGCCAGTTCGTCGGCATCTGCCCGGTTGAAGGCCGCGACCCAGGCGGCGACGACCTCCGACGGACGCGGGTGCGTAGTGACTATCGGCTCATCAGGCTTCATCGAATCACCCCCGCTCGCCTGCCAACTCGGGCGAAGGCCTCGACTGCCGAATCGATCTCAGTCGGCGTGTGTGCGGCCGAGATCTGGACACGCAGTCTCGCCTGCCCCTTTGGAACGACCGGATACCAGAGCCCCTTGACGTAGACACCTTCAGAGAGCAGCTCGCGACTCATCGCCTGGGCGATCGCCGCTTCGCCAAGCATGACCGGGACGATCGGATGGCGGCCTTCAAGTATCGTGAATCCGGCACGGACGATCTCGCGCCGGAACTGATCTGTGTTTTGACGCAAACGCTCGACGATCGCCGGATCGGTCTCGATCAGATCGATCGCCGCCAATGATCCGGCAACCACCGCCGGCGGCATTGTATTTGAAAAGGTGTAGGGTCGCGACTTCTGCCGCAGAAATTCGACCAGTTCGCGTCGCCCGGCGACAAATCCGCCACTCGCCCCGCCGAGCGCCTTGCCGAAGGTTCCGCTCACGACATCGATCCGGCCGTGAACTCCAAGCTCCTCCGGTGTCCCGCGGCCCGTCCGCCCGATCACCCCGGAGGCATGCGACTCGTCGACAAAAAGAATGGCGTCGAACTCGCGCGCCAGCTCGACCAGCTCCGGCAATGGCGCGAGATGCCCCTCCATCGAAAAGACACCGTCTGTTGCAATCACCTTCAACCGATAGCCCTTCGCGCGATCCTCAACGAGCAGCTCGCGCAGATGGGCGGCATCACGGTTTCGGTAGACTCGCGAAACAACCTGCTTCGCGATCCCTCTGCAGAGCCGTACCCCGTCGATGATGCTCGCGTGATTGTACTGATCACTGTAGATCACATCTTCAAAACCGGCCGACTCCCCGAAGTCGTTCGCGAGCAGCCCGGTGAAGAAGGCCTCGTTGGCCGCGAAACAGGAGCCGTGCAGGATCGCCGCCTCGCACCCAACGAAGGCCGCGATCCGCCGCTCCAGCTCGAGGTGGATCGGCTGAGTTCCGCAGATGAACCGCACCGACGACATCCCAAAGCCCCATTCGTCGAGCCCGCGATGCGCCGCCTCCTTGACCCGTGGATGATTGGCCAGACCAAGATAGTTGTTCGAGGCAAGCATGATCTCCTCACGCCCGCCAACCCTCACCCGTCCGCCCTGCTCTCCATCGAGCGGGACCTCGTACTTGTAAGTATGCTCCTGCTCGAAGAGGTCGAGCTCGACCTGCAACCGCTGATAGAGTTGATCCGGATTCATGACCCCTCCACACGAAAGTTTGGATCAGGCGTCAGGAGCACCTTCACCGCCTCCTGACTGCGCATCAGCTCAAACCCCTCCTCGAAATTCTCGAGCAGAATCGGCTGCGGCGAGATGATCTTCTCCAGCTTCGCCTTGAGCCCGGACTTGTCTGCCGCCAGCAGGTCGAGCATCGTGTACCAGGTCTCGAACATCCGCCGCCCGAAGATTCCGCGCATCGTCACCCCTTTCCAGACGATATAGTTTCCGACATCGAACTGGGGCAATGGCCGCGAGGGAATGCCGAGCAGCATAATCTGGCCGCCATTTTTGACCAGCTTTCCGGCATCATCATAGGCCGGCGCCGACCCGCTCATTTCGAGCACGACGTCGACTCCACCGCCGTGTTCATCGAGCACGCGCTGGTAGAGCTCTCGCTTCTGCCCCGGCGAGTTCTCCTCGTTCGTGTCAAAGCAGTGGTCAGCCCCCATCTCACTCGCGACATCGAAACGCTTTCGCAGATGTGCCGTATCGTGTCCGCCGGGTGTCGAGAAGTCTGTGACATAGATGCGTGTCGCACCAAGCGCCCGCGCCACTGCCGTCGCCATCATTCCCTGAGTTCCACAGCCGAGGATCGCCACCGTCTTGCCCGAGACCTCACCCTCCATTACCGTGTGGACCGCGTTACCCAGCGCGTCGAGAAAGGCCGCAAAGCGTGGCGGAATCATAGACTTCCCGCCAAAGCGCTCAAGGTTGATCACATTCTCGCTCGGAACAACGACATAATCGGCAAATGTTCCGGGCTGATGAACGCCCTTCACCTTCACATTCTGGCAGACATGCTTCTGGCCCGTCATACACTGGTGGCAGTAGCCGCAGGCGATATGCATCTCGCTCGTCACATAGTCGCCAACCCGGACGAGATCCTTCGAGACACCCTCGCCAACCTCGACCACCTCACCGCAGAACTCGTGGCCGATCACCATCGGCTCGAAGCGGCGCGCATCGTTGCCGAGATGGCGCAGCATCTCGTCCTGAATCCCCCGCCGCGACGGCGAATAGTAGATTCCGTAATCGGTTCCGCAGATCCCCGCCGCGATGACGCGCACCTTCACCTCGGCCGGATTCGGTCGCGGCTCCGGCTCGTTATCAAAGTATCTCAGTCCCTCTTCATCCAGTCTGCATTTCTTTAACGCTTTCATTACTGCTTCTCCGCCTGACGGGGCCAAAGGAGATTGAGCGATGAAGCGATGGCTCTTCGTCGCTCAATCTCCTTTGGCCCGCCGGCAATCGATCACGCCTGGTACTTGTCCCAGGGCTTACGGTATTTGTACGACAACATTGTGTTCGCTTCACGATCTCCGATAAACTCTTCCTTCTCCGCATCCCATTTCAGCGTCCGGCCAAGGCGCGTCGCAATGTTGCCAAGATGGCACATGACCGCCGTTCGATGACCCTCTTCGACCTCGGCGATCGGCGCCTTCCGGCTCCTGACGCAGTCGAGGAAGTTGCGGATGTGCAGATCCTCCATCTGCCGCGCATCCCCCTTCTCCTCGATCGGCTCCATCTCCGGAACGGTATTCCGGTTCTTGAGCCCGCGCCAGATCTCCGGAATGACGCTGAAACCATCACGCATGATGCTCAGCGACCCCTTGGTGCCGTGGAATACCAGGTATTCGTCACGGAGCCGATTGACTTCGCGCCCCGACCAGGTGACGAGACAGTCGTCGAACTGGTAGATGATCTCCTGCACATCCGGCGTCTGTCCGCCATCCTTCAACTCATAGCGTCCACCGAACGAGGTCACCGCGCGCGGCCCCTTCGCCCGAAGCGCCCAGCGCGCAATGTCCAGGTT
>JBEIMN010000351.1:0-4193 GCA_040378705.1 Acidobacteriota bacterium | reverse complement strand
GGGCCATTCGAACCGATTCGTTGGCGACGAATGCTCCGGGTTCCTGTGCCAGGTTGTAGCGAACCACTTCGATTCCCTTACTTTTCAGCCATTCCAGATCGGCCGCGAATCGTGGCAGCCGTGGATCGATTTCAGGGCCACAGACGCCGGTTGAACAGCACATCGCCGGATCGAAGACTTCGAGTTTTATTGACTGCTTCATCAGATCTGCTCCTCAATATGGTTCGTTGTGTTGCTGATCTTTTCGGTAATGAATTGCTTCGTCCATTCCCGGATCTCGTCACGGACACGACGGAAGATGGCAGTGGTCTTCTCCGCGCCGAGGATTCCGGCTGCCTCAGCTGACGGGGGATCCTCGAAGCTGCGGTGAATCTTCTCCGCATTTCCGGGAAGAACGGGACAGACTTCGCGTGCGTGATCGCAGACGGTTATCACGACGTCGAATTCCCGGTCACCCAGATCCGCAATCGATTTCGACCAGTGGCCGGAGATGTCGATGCCAATCTCGGCCATGACTGCGATCGCTTCCGGCCTGACAGTACCGGGATTGACCCCGGCACTCGCGACTTCAAAATACTCTCCACCGTCGTGACGCAGAATGCCCTCCGCCATCTGGCTCCGGGCTGAATTTCCAGTGCAGAGAATCAGGACTCTGGTTCTGCTCATAATTTCTCCCTTTGATCTGAAATAACATATTCGTTTTTGCGAATATGTTTTCATTCTAGTCCTGATTGAGAAGCAGAGTCAATCATCACGAAGTATGAGAAGAGTGAGAGGGGAAGGGACGACCAGGGATTGTGTTAAGATTTGCGAATGAAAGTTGAGGGAGGCGAGATGAGGATTGAGCGATTTTTTCTGATGCTGGCAGATCGAACGCGGTTGCGGTTGTTGAATCTGATGCGTGACAAGGAGGTCTGCGTCTGTTTTCTGGTTGAGGTACTGCAGTTGCCGCAGCCGACGATATCGCGCCACCTGGCGGCGTTGCGACGTGCCGGGCTGGTGAGTGCGCGCAAGGAAGGTCGATGGATGCATTATCGACTTGCGCCAGCGGTGGATGGGTCAGCGGCCAGGATTCTGGAGGAGACGATTGGGATGTTGTCGCGAGATGCTGAGATGGAGAGAGATCGCGCACGGCTGGTCAGCTTCAGTTGTGAGGGTGGAGTAGCGAATGCCCCACGGCCGCTGACGATCAGGAGTCGGCAGCGTTGAGCCGGCGCGAATGGCGAGCCGGTGAGATCGAGGTGGAAATTGGCGGCGATTTTAACCCCTGGCCCTGTATGATGGTAATCTGGAAATTTTCTCAATCACCGATGGATTGCTTCCCATGTCAGATCCTGAAGCGTATCATTAGAAAGTCTGAGTGGAGTCCCCCGTTTTAGAATCCCCGTCGATCAACCAATATCCCTGAAGAATCAAGTCCGGTTCTCCCCGTACCGGTGGTGAGAGACGCTATGCCAGAGATCCCTCAAACTGAAGCTGGTCGTGAACTGCTCGTATTTGGTGACGAACTGTTTGGGACCGACATTGCCGCCGGACTGGAGAAGCTGCGATCGCGACTGCTCGATTTGAGCAGTCGTAACCGGTTACTCAATTTCAAGCATCCGGAGGGACGCACTTCACGAAAGCAGGTTCGCTTCGTCGATACTAATCCGGCAACGGTATTTCGAAAGTTGAGAGGCGAAGAGGAGTATGGATTCCGCCCGGTGCCGTTACCTGAATCGAGTGGGGGGGAGATGATTCCATTCGATGAGTTCACGAGCCATCCGGAGACCTACCTTGACGGCGAGGTGAGGCGGGAAGTCCTGGTTGGTTCGGTGGCGCGTTCACGGATCAGGGCAGAGGATCGTGCGCGTGCGATTGGGATCAGCACGACGTACGATCTGGCTGAGTCGATGGTCCAGGGCATTACGATCGAGATGGGAGGGCCGGGGAACGAGTTGCCGGTTCTGCATTATGCAGAGGATCTCGAGCAGATTCTAAGGTCGATTGCCGAGGTCAATCTGTCTGCAGAGCGGGAGAGCGGGATCACGACACTCTATCTGGTATTTGGGATGCTGGAGTGGTACGAGGATGCGAGTTCGGAGTTGGGGCAACTGGCGCCACTGGTCTTATTGCCGGTCAGTTTGCGGCGACGGAGTCAGGCAGTGCGGACGGCTGAATCTGGCTATGCGCTGGAGTGGTCGGGTGAGGATGTCGAGGTCAATCGGACATTGCGACTGATGCTGAAGGAGCGGTTTGGCGTCATCTTACCGGAGTTTCAGGAGGGAGAGACGCTCGATGGCTATTTTGAAAAGGTTCGGGCGCAGCTGGGTGGACAGTCGCGCTGGAGGATCAGGCATTATCTGACGCTGACGAATCTCTCTTTCCATAAACTGCGGATGTGGGAAGATCTTGATCCGCGTAATTGGCCGAACAACAGATTGCTGGAGCACCCGCTGGTGCGGGATTTCTTTGTCGGGCGGGCGGTTGAGTCACTGAACAGTGTTGATCACGCGATTGACGAGTTGGAGGTTGGGCGAGACCTGCCGCCGCTGATTTACGATGCGGACAGCTCCCAGCATTCGGCGTTGGTCGACGCGTTGCATGGCAAGAGTCTGGTGATCGAGGGGCCGCCCGGAACTGGCAAGTCGCAGACGATCACGAATCTGATCGCGGCGGCACTCGACAGTGGCAAGTCGGTTCTTTTCGTGGCGGAGAAGACGACGGCGCTGGCGGTGGTGAGGAAGAAGCTGGATGAGGCGGGGCTTGGCGATTTCTGTCTCAGTCTGGGGACGGGGGATGGCAAGGGGCCGGAGGATGGGCAGTTTCTGTCACGGACGCGTGACATCGCCGAATCACTTTGCCAGCGGATCGAGAAGAAGGGGAGTTATGCGATGCCGGTGACGCTCGCGCAGAAGCGTGCCATTCTGCGTGATTATCGCTCCCGGCTCAACGAGTATGTGCGGATGGTAAATCAGTTGCATGGTGCCTGTGGCCGGACGATACAGCAGACGATCGGCATTCGTGAAAATCTTTACGAGTCGCTGCTGGCGCGGATCGGGCGTGCGGAGACGATTGCGGAACTGGAGGGGATCCGGCTTGGGGGGGCGGAATCGATGACCCTCATGCAGGTTGAAGCGTGCCAGGAGAATGCTGGAATCTACGAGCAATCACTGCAGCAGATGGGCGATTTGCGCTCGGTCACCGAGCATCCGTGGTTTGGTCTGACAAGGGAGCGGCTGAGTCTGGACGAGGAGCAATCGATTATCGATCTGCTCAACCGTCTCGTCGGGGGTGACGAATCGACTCGATGATGAGATCAACAGCTTCGCGTTCGCGAGTGATCTGCCAATATCCGGGTATGAACAGAGTATACAGCGGCTGATCGATCTCGCGCCATTGGTGCCACGGATTGAACCGGGGATGCGGACCGACCTGCTCCGGGAACTGGCCAATCCGCTGCTGAGGCGGGAGGTCTCGCAGCTTGGGGGATGGTTGACGGAGTATCGGGAAGGGCGCGCCGCGATCTCTGCCTGCTTCACGAGGTTGCCGGAACTGAACAACGAGAACCTGGAGCGGCTGAAGATGGCCTGCTGGCTGGCTGAAGATGCCGGTGTCGACGGGATCTCCGTGACGATGCTCCGCCGGCAGATGGAATGGCTCGCGTCGATGGCCGACTATGTTGCGAGTGCCGGGGAGCTGTATGCGACAATTTCGCGCCAGTTCGAGTGCGAGCTCGATTACGATCTGGCCAGTGTCAGGGCGGTGGTGAAGGCGCTGGTGCTGCTTGGAGAGGCGCCGATGAAGTCGTTAGCGGTTCGTGAGCGCGGGCTTGATCGTGAAGGGCTTGGGGCGACAATCACGCGTGCGCGGCAGGAGGCAGAGCATCTGCGCAAGCTCGCGGCAAACCTGGCGACGCGCGTCGATCGCAATCTCTCACCGTCGGTCGAAATGCTTGGGAAGTATGCGGTGGTCTGCGCCAGCGCCGGCCCTTTTCGTCTCGTCTCAAGGGATTTCAGGCAGGCGCAGCGTGAATGGCTTGGGATGGTCAGGCAGGGCCATAACAGAACGACCAGCCAGATGGCGCGTGATTATCGCGATCTGCTCAATTATGAGAACGCGCTCGAGACCTTCAAGTCGAATCCGGAGTATCTGGAGTACCTTGGACCGACGTTCAATGGATTGAATACGCCATTTACAGAGCTCGATCAGGT
>JBEIMN010000350.1:0-4200 GCA_040378705.1 Acidobacteriota bacterium | reverse complement strand
CGAAAGAAGGATCTGATCAAGACCAGTCTTGGAAAGTATATTGCTCCCCAGCCGATCGAAAACCTTATCCGCGCGATTCCAATGGTCGAGCAGGTGATTGTCGTTGGCAATGCGCGGAAATTCCCGGCTGCTCTGATCGTCCCGAACTTCGATGCCCTCTTCTCTTATGCGCGATCGATACGAATCGAGACGACGACACCGGCAGAATTGGTTCGTGATTCACGGATTGTCGAATACTTCAAGAAGCGTGTCGACGCCGTGACGAAGGAGCTTGCATCGCACGAAAAGATCAAGAAGATCGCGCTGCTCGATGCCGAGTTCTCGATTGAGGGCGGTGAGCTGACTCCGACGCTGAAGGTCAGGCGCAAGTTTGTCGAAGAGAAGAATAGTGATGTTGTCGACTCGTTGTATCCGCGGTTCGAGACCGATTGAGAGTCGCCGGGTGCCGGGGACGCCGGGCAATTGCTGGTGTCGCGGCCGTTTGCGCGCCGGTAACCGCTGAAGCCAGGATCTGGATTCATTATGAAGACTATTAATTTGACGTTGTTGCTTTTACTGATGGCGGCAAGTGGGGCTTTGGCGGAACCCTCTGCCGTGATGGTGCCGGGGCACGAAGAACAGGGACGGGTCGTGGTCAGACCTCAAACTGGTGATGGACTCTCCGGCAATCAGGGAGCGTGGGGCTTTCTCGGGGTCTACCTTGGCGATCTGACCGCCGACAGGGCGCGCGAGCTTGGGCTTCAGGCGGCGCTGTCGGATAAGTTGGTGGCTGACACGCACGGCGTTATTGTCGGAATGGTTGAGAAGGGCAGTCCGGCGGCGAAGGTTGGGTTGCGTGAGAACGACTGCCTCCTGACGCTTGACGGACAACCAATTGTCAATCGGCTCCAGTTCTTTCAGTCGATGATGGTCGGGCCCCCGGGGCGGAAGATCCGGCTTGGGGGACTGCGGGGCACGGAGCCGCTCACCGTAGAGGTTGAGCTTGGCACGCGGCTTTCGCCGGCGATGGAACAGCGAAAGCGACTCTTCAACGAATCGGACGCGCTGCTTCGCTCAGCCGAAGACAATCGACGAATGGCCGAGGAGGCCCAGGCAAAGGGTGATGCGAGATTGGCCGACAGCTACCGTGAGAATGAGAAGACGCTGATCCGGATGGCCGGCGAGAGCAGAGCCTATGTCGAGAAGGAGATGCGCGAGGGCAGAATCTCCGAACCGGCCGCGGTTCAATCGTTCAATCTGAATATGGCACTCAGTGCGAAGCGATATCTGCTTGGGGTGACAACGGCGGCGATCTCTACACAGCTTGCCGCCTATTTCAACGTCGAAGCGGGAGCGCTCCTCGTCACAGAGGTACGTGTTGGTGGTGCAGCCGGCCAGGCAGGGCTCAAGGCTGGTGATTGTATCGTCAAATTCAACAACGAATCGATTGCCGGCCAGACCGACTTCAACCGCCTCTTCGATCAGGCGATGGTTGGCGCCACCGCCACGGGTGGACCGGCAGAACTCACGCTGCTGGTTGTTCGTGACCGGGTAGCGCAGGTTTTCAGGATCAGGCTCTGATCATTAGTTGCAATGGCCGCGAACCCTTCCGGACCTTTGCGAAAACTGGAGAGCGCGAACTATAATGCGTGACCTGGCGATTCTTGGCATGGTGCGGCTCAGGCGGGTCCGGCGTGTGGCCAGGCGGTCAATTCTTTACTGGTATCACCTATCAAAACGAGGTTAAAGAGGTTAGAAATGAAATCAATCGTGGTGAATGCAAAGGCGTGTCAGATGGCGCGATCGGTAGCCCTGGTCTTCTGTTTAACGCTTACCGTTACGGCGGCGATACCGGGTGGGTTGCCGCAGGATAAGGCGCCGGCCAAAGATCAGCCGCAGGTCTCCGATGGTGAGCGTAAGGCGGTTGAAAAGATCAACGCCGCCAAGGATGCAGAGAGCAAGATGAAGGCGGCGGTCGAATTTATCAAGAAGAATGCGAAGAGTTCGCTCCGCCCGCGCGTTGCCGCGTATGTCGCCGATGAGCTCTCCCGGGGGCAGAATCCGCAGCAGGTCCTTTCGCTCTCCCAGACCTTCATCTCCACCTTCAATCTGCCGGAAGAAGGGGATCTTGTTCGCCCTGGAATGATCGATGCCCTCATCAAGCTCGAGAAGTGGGATGACGCGCTCAACGAGAGCCGCCAGTACCTGCAGCGCAATCCGGAGGATGTGACGGTTATGATCTCGATCGCGTGGGCAGGAGCGACGCTGGTCCAGAAACAGGCGAGCAATCCGAAGATGCTTCAGGCGGCGACTGAATCTTCCGCCAAGGCGGTTGAGTTGATGGAGCTCGATAAGCGGCCCTCACGCTTTGACGAGAAGGGCTGGGGCGAGTACCGCAATTCGTGGCTGCCGAGACTCTATCAGGCGCGCGGATTGATGCTGCTCACCACCAACAGGTCTGAGTCGAAGGATAACCTCGAGAAGGCGGCCGGACTCGAACCCTACGATCCCTCGACGCTGATGATGCTGGTCAATATTACCAATGAAGAGTATCAGGATATCGCGAAGAAGTATCAGACCGAGAAGAAGAGTGAGCTGCTTGACAAGGCGGTTGAGAAGATGGACGAAGTGATCGACTGGATGGCTCGTGCCGTTGGGGCCACCGAGGGGATCGCCCAGATGCAGCAGGTCAATCAGCAGCTTCGTGAGAATCTGCAGGCATATTATGGTTTTCGGCACGATGGCAAGACCGATGGGATGGCGGGGCTCATCGAGAAATACAAGAAGAAATAAGTGTAATCAGGTCTTTTCTGATTAGCAGCAACGGCGTGCAAAGTCCATGATCACCGATGATCAGTGGCCTTGCACGCCGTTGCTTTTAGGGGGGTGTCAGCAAACTTCGAGTAGTGGAAAAAACTGGCCTTCCATCTTCTCCCCAGGCGGGATTACGGGCACGCCGGCCAGCAATGGTTCATCGGTTGCCGAGCATACTCCATCCCTGAAAGTGTTGATAAGTGTCGCGCGGCGGGGATTCGGGGTCAGGTTGGCCTCAGAGCCGTGAATCGTCCGCGCGTGGTGGAATGTGCACTCACCACGGCGAAGTTCGATGTGGACCGGTTTGAAGAGTCGTTTCTGCTCCTCGGTCAGGATTTCATTGATCGCCTCCATCTCACCGGTCAGACCGGTGATTGGCAGATCAGGCCAGCGGTGGCTGCCCGGGATATACTGCAGGCAGCCGTTATCGCGCGTCGAGTCGTCGAGTCCGATCCAGCAGGTAAGGTGGGCGAGCGGGGTGGTTCGTGTCCAGTAGGAGTAGTCCTGATGCCAGGCGACAACCCCTCCGTGGAAGGCCGGTTTGCAGAACAACTGGTCGTGCCAGAAACGGATCGGCCCGCCGAGCAATTGCATTGCGGGAATGATGAAGGCCGGGTTCCAGAGCAGGTCGTGAAACCCTGGCTGGATTCGCCACGCTCCAAGCGCGTGAAAGAGTACCAGTGCCGGGTCCTTCGATTCGTTGCTGTGAAACTCGTGGAAGAGATGGTTACCGGGACTCTGCGGATCCATCAGAAGGTCAAGCTGCTCGCAAAGACGGTCGACCTGTTCATCGGAAAGCACACGGACGCCAGCCAGGTAGCCATTCTCCTCGAAAAAACTGATCTGTTCTTCGGTCAGTCGAAACCGATCGACCGACTCGTGACCAGAGAGTGTGGGGATGAGGTCGCTGATCGGGTGGTGATGAATTGAGAGATCTGTCATCTTAATTTCCTCGTATATTCTGTCGCTACTCTACTCTACTCTACTCTTGGGGGGGGGGGGGAGGGCGTGGCGAGACGAAGACTACCCTGAATCCGGCGCCAGGATTGCCAGCATTGCCTGATCCACCCAGCCGTCGATCCGACTCGCGGAGTGTACTGACCCAGGCGTGCCCCTCCGCCTCTCCGGTCGTTCCGTCGTCCGGGATCCCATAGCAGATACTGGCCGGGATGCCATACCCATTGAGCAGGCGATAGGTGATGAGCGAATGCTGAACGCAGCGTCCCCATTTCAGGGGGAGTCTGGTCAGAAGATCGGCGATCTTCGCGATCTTCTCCGGTTCGGTGATCTTCCAGCCGGGTTGTGGGGCAAGGTAGATTTCGTCGACCGCCCTGATTGCCGGGCCGAGAGATGGATTGACCCTTCGTTCCGGCAGCGCACGCCAGACAAGCCAGGCGGCCGAGATGG
>JBEIMN010000349.1:0-4207 GCA_040378705.1 Acidobacteriota bacterium | reverse complement strand
GGCGCGCCACTCCCTCAAGGTTTAACCAATCTTGCCGCGTCGGATGATCTTCTCCATCACCTCGGCAAACGTGTCGATCTCCTCGATCGTCGTATAGCAGGAACAACCGACCCGCAGCAGCCCCTGGTCAGCCTTGCCAAGCTTCTCGACGACCGTCTGGGCATAGAAGTCACCGTGAGAGGTGAAGAGTCCACGCTTGACCAGATATTTCGTCAGATCCTCGGCCGGGACATCGCGCAGGGTAAACGAGACGGTCGGGGTTCGTGGCTGATCCGGATCGGGGCCGTAGACTGTTACTCCCTCGATCGCCCGCAGTCCTTCCCAGAGATGGCTGACAAGTCGCGTCCCCTCTTCGTGGAGAGCGTTCATCGCACTGACGATCTTCTCCCGCCGGGTATTGCCATTGCCAAGTGACGCCAGCATATTGACGGCTGCCGCTGCGCCGCAGATTCCTTCGTGGTTCTGCGTTCCCGTCTCAAGCCGGTCGGGCGCCTCGTTCGGAGCTGGGGCGAGCTTTGGCACATCGAGGCTCTCCAGCAATTCTGCCCGGCCATAGAGGACACCGACGTGCGGACCATAGAATTTATAGGCTGAGCAGGCAAGGAGATCGCACTCCAGCTCCTGGACATCAATGACGTGATGTGGCGCATAGTGAACGGCGTCGACATAAACGAGCGCCCCGTACTGGTGTGCGAGTTGGGCGGCACGCCTGACATCATTGATCGTGCCAAGAGCGTTGGAGGCCGCGCCAACCGCGACCACTTTGGTCTTCTCCCCAACCTTGCTCTCGAAATCCTGCCAGTCGAGCTGCCCGGTCTCTGCGAGCAGGCGCACCTTGCGCACGGTCAGTCCGCGATCCTTTGCCATCTCCAGCCACGGGTCGACATTGGCGTGGTGGTCCAGTTCGGTGACGACGATCTCGTCACCGGGATTGAGCCCGCGCCCGATTGCACGTGAAATGTGAAAAGTGATCGTCGACATGTTGTTGCCGAAACTGACCTCGTTCGGCTGACAGTTGAAGAAGTCGGCAAAGGTCTCGCGCGCTCCCAGCAGCAGGGCGTCGGTCTCGGCACTTGTCGGATACGACCAGTGCGTGTTGGCATTATGGTTGATCAGATAGTCGCTGATCGCCTCAACCACCTCACGCGCCGTCTGTGTGCCGCCCGGTCCGTCAAAATAGGCGACCGGATGGCCCTCGTGCTGACGCTTGAGGGCGGGGAAGTGGGAGCGTATCTCTTCAATTGAAATTGTCATATCGTTTCAGCTCGTAAGATAGGGAATGGTTAGTGGCCCTTCGGGCATGACGGCGATCGGCGCATCCTGCCCGATCCTTTCCAATTCAGCCGCGAGGGCGGCAGAGATATCGGTGACTGGTTCGAGGTGCGCCCGCCGTACCTCGGCGGCCGGGATTTCACTGTAGAGCCCGACCCGTGCCCGGAGTCGGATCATCGCCAGCAACTGCGCCTCCCACTGATCGAAGAGCAGGAAGCCAGGGGCGAGGACCGTATCCAGAATCGACTGCGGCGTCGGGTGATCGAAGAGGAGTTTCTTGAAGTTGCCGTGATCCGGAAAGCCGTCGTTGCAGCGTGACGCCGCGAGGATCAGCCCGTCCTGCCTGATAACCTGCGCCGCCGCCGACATTCCCTTCACCGCCTGGTAGAGGTTCTGGTCGAGCGGATAGCCGCTGTTGGTCGTGACGATGACCGGAAATGGCTCGGCGCACGGAACCATCGCCGTCGTTTTCGAGAAGGCACAGCCCTGCTCGTGCGCTTCGATCACCTCGCCGCAGAAGAATGCCGTGATCTCACGTTTGCGGTTGAGTGTGACATTGATGCAGAAATCGACCGGCAGGAGCGAGCCGTAACGGCGGATCTGCTCCTGTGTCGGATTGCCGTCGAGGACGGCCCAGGTGCTGCGCGGATCTCCAATCACCTCTGCCCGATGATAGTGGATGATCGAATCGATGTCGGCGACCGCCGGGAAGATCCCCTTGTAGCCACCCGAGAAACCCGCCATAAAATGGGGCTCGATGAATCCAAGGACGATCCGCTTGTCGGCTTCGACATAGTCACGATTGAACCAGATCTCACGCCCTTCCGCTGTCCGACCGGCGAGTGCCATCGAGTCACGATCGTGCGAGTTGTGGTTGACGACCCGATACCGTGCCAGCACCCCCGCCCCAACCATTCGCTCCAGCTCCACCGGAGTGTTGATGCGATGCGAGCCCGTGCCATTGACGATCGTCACCCGTTCCGGGTCGACGTGCGACAGCTCCTCAAGCAGCCACGGCAGCAGCCTCTCCGACGGCAGCGGCCTCGTGATATCCGCAATGACGATCGCGACCCGATCGTCCGCTCCAATCAGCTCACGCAACGGGCGCGTTCCAATTGGATTGCGTACCGCCGCCCGAAAAGCCTCCGCCTCATCGCCCAGCCCGGGCAGGAACCGCGGCTCGAGCAGGGTCACGTTGTTTGCGGGAACTTCAATTTCGAGGCCATCCTGGCCATACTGAAGATGGATCTTCATAGTTCTGCCCCAAATTAGATCAGGTTAGATTGAGTCAGGTTAGATTAGATTATTCCTGTTTTCGAGCGACGAGTGCACCATAGCGACGCAGCTCCGGTGAACGGAGCGCCACCGCTGCGACGACGATCAGGCAACCGATTCCGCCACTGACGACCGATACGATCGGACCGAACAGCCCGGCCATCGCCCCCGATTCAAAGCGTCCGATCTCGTTTGAAGCATTGATGAACATGCCGTTGACCGCCGAGACCCGCCCGCGCATCTCGTCCGGGGTCAGCAGCTGAACCATCGTCTGGCGAACAACGACACTGATGTTATCGAAAGCGCCCGTCAGGAACAACATCACCAGCGACAGCCAGAAATTTTTCGAAAGGCCAAAGATGACCGTAGCCACTCCAAAGCCGGCAACCGCAATCAGCAGCAATCGCCCCGCCCGGCGCAGGGGCGGCAGATGAGCCATAATCAGCGCCATCGTCACCGCTCCGAGCGGCGGCGCTGCCTGCAGCCAGCCGAGTCCTGATGGCCCAACCCGCAGGATATCCTTCGCATAGATTGGCAGCAGCGCGACTGCTCCACCCAGCAGCACCGCGAAGAGGTCGAGTGTCATTGTCGTCAGGAGCAGTTTCGTGCTCCAGACATATTCGAAGCCAGCGAGTAAGGTGCGCAGATTGCCGCGACTCTTTGCCACATTTCCGGCTGCTGATCCAGCTCCTGATCCAGTTGCCGACCCAGTAGCTGAATAACTCTTTCCACCCATCGCCGCAAGGCAGGCAAGATAACAGAGGCTTCCGAGTGCGCTCAGCAGATAGACAGAGGTCGCACCTCCGGAGACGGCAATCAGAATGCCACCGAGCGCCGGCCCGATCATCGAGGCGAGCTCGAATCCGCTGACGGCCCAGGTGACCGAATTGGCAAAGAGTTCGCGCGGCACCAGCAGCGGCATCAGCGAAGAACGCGCCGGTCCCTGAAATGCCCGCGCCAGCCCGCTTCCGAGCAGGCAGGCGTAGATCCAGCCAATACCCGACCGACCGGAGACGAGGGCAAGCCCGGACGAACTGACGACCGCGACACAGGTCGCGAGCATGAGCAGCTTCCGCCGATCAAATCGGTCCGCAGTCTGCCCTGCAATCGGCGCCAGTCCGATCATTGGAGCCGCCATGACCAGCCCGACCATTCCAAGCGGCCACGCCGAACCTGTCTTTTCGTAAAGTTGCCAGCCGACGGCCACCGTCTGCATCTGGACGCCAAGGACGGAAAGAATGTGACCAAGCAGAAAATAGAGAAAATTGCGCTCGCGGAGTGCGCCGTATGGCCCTGTGTTTACAAGTTCACTTGCCAGTTCAGAGGGTTGTTCAGCGGCCGCCTCGCCGTCGGGGTGTGAGTCTGTTGCCATATCGAGATCCGGAATAACAGAACGCCATAAACTGAAAAAGCGACCGAAGCCGGTCGCCCATTCATTTAGTATGCGGATGAGAGGACTCGAACCTCCACGAGATTGCTCCCACAGCGTCCTGAGCGCTGCGCGTCTACCAATTCCGCCACATCCGCAAGTAAAGATGCATAATAGGCATCGACCAACAATCTGTCAAGCCGAACGGAAACTTTATCTGCAGCCAATCAGGGCTTTTGCAAAGTCACACCAATCGCCGTGCAACGTCGACATATTTTCGGTCGCGTCGCC
>JBEIMN010000348.1:0-4223 GCA_040378705.1 Acidobacteriota bacterium | reverse complement strand
TGGCGAAAATAATAAAGCCCTGATCCAGACAATTTATCTTAAGACATGGAAATTCCGAAAGCATACGAACCAAAGGAAGTTGAAGCGAGATGGTATCCGCTCTGGGAGAGCCGTCACTATTTTTCACCCGAGTCGAAGCATGGTGACGACGCGCCGGTCTTCTCGATGGTTATACCGCCACCGAATGTGACCGGTTATCTGCACATGGGCCACGCGCTCAATCATACGTTGCAGGATGTATTGGCGCGGTGGCGGCGGATGCGTGGTGATCGTGTACTCTGGCTGCCGGGGACTGATCATGCCGGAATTGCGACGCAGATGGTGGTCGAGCGACAGTTGGCAGCGCAGGGGATTCACCGTCAGGATCTCGGGCGCGACAAATTTGTTGAGCGGATCTGGGAGTGGAAGGAGCATTCGGGCGGCACGATTCAGAAGCAGATGCGGATGCTTGGCGAATCTGTCGACTGGACACGCGAACGATTCACGATGGATGAGGGGCTCTCTAATGCGGTCAGGGAGGTCTTCGTTCGGCTTTATGACGAGGGGCTGATCTATCGTGGCGAGTACATGGTCAACTGGTCTCCGGGGCTAAACACGGCGATCTCCGACCTCGAGGTCGAGATGAAGCCGGTGAAGGGTAAGCTCTATTACCTGGCCTATCCGCTCGACCGTGCGGTAACGGTACCGGCTGAAGGATTGGCTGAGGCCTGGGCGGCGGCAAATGAGGCTCGTCGCGAGGCTGGAAAAGAGGGGCTCGAAGGGTTGCTGAGTACCCCGGCTGGCGATTTCATCATTGTCGCGACGACACGGCCGGAGACGATGCTCGGTGATTCGGCGATTGCAATCAATCCGCAGGATGGTGTCGGGCGTTATGCTGGTGTAGGCGGACGGAAGGCGATTCTCCCGCTGGTCGGGCGCGAGTTGACATTTGTCGAGGATGAGCTGGTCGAGATGAATTTCGGGACCGGTTTTGTCAAAGTGACGCCGGCGCACGATCCGAACGATTTTGCGATGGGGCGTCGCCACTCGCTCGAATTCATACAGGTGATCGGCAAGGATGCGAAGATGGCCGGCAGTGTGCCGGAGAAGTATCGCGGGCTCGATCGCTATGACGCGCGGGCGGCGATCATTGCCGATCTTGACGGGCTCGGTCTGGTTCTCGGGATTGAAGACTACCAGCACAATGTTGGCCACTGCCAGCGGAGCGGCAAGGTTGTCGAGCCGTTGATCTCGACGCAGTGGTTTCTGAAGATGAAGGATCTGGCCGCGCCGGCGATTGCCGCGGTCCGCGAGGGAAAGACGAAGTTCGTTCCCGAGCATACGGCGAAGATCTACTTCAACTGGCTTGAGAATATTGAAGATTGGTGTGTTTCGCGCCAACTATGGTGGGGCCATCGGATACCAGCCTGGTACACACCGAGTGGTGAGATCGTCGTCGCCCGTGACGAAGCCGAGGCGCGCGAACGGTTGGCGGCGAGTGGTGGGGATTCGGGCGTGGCTTTGACAGAGGAGTCGGACGTCCTCGACACCTGGTTCTCTTCGCAGTTGTGGCCATTCTCGACCCTTGGGTGGCCGGATGAGACCGCCGACCTGAAATCTTTCTATCCGACGACGGTCCTTGTCACGGCCTTCGACATCATCTTTTTCTGGGTTGCGCGAATGATGATGATGGGCCTGAAATTCATGGGTGAGGTTCCATTCCGAACGGTATACATCACGGCGATCGTGCTTGACCCCGAAGGTCAGAAGATGTCGAAGACGAAGGGGAACGTCGTCGATCCGCTTGATATGTTCGACAAGTATGGGACGGACGCCGTTCGCTTCATGCTGACCAATGCGGCGATTGCCGGACAGAACCTCTCGATGCAGGATTCGAAGCTCGAGTCAGCGCGCAATTTTACGAACAAGATCTGGAATGCGTCGCGTTTCGTGCTGCTCAATTGCGAGGATGTGCTGCGCAGCAACGAGCCTCCTGGTTGGGAGACGACTCTTGCTGAGCCTGAGTTGGCGGATCGCTGGATTCTGAGCCGTCTCAACCGGGTCACCCGTGAGGTGGAGACAGCGCTGACCGAATTCAGGTTCCATGAGGTTGCAGGCCTCCTCTACCATTTCTTCTGGGACGATTTCTGTGACTGGTACATCGAGCTTTCGAAGCCATTTGTAACGGAGAAAGAGCCGACACCGCGCGGAGAGGCGGTGAAGCGTCGGATCATCTACCTGCTTGAGCGGAGTCTGCGGCTCCTCCATCCGATGATGCCATTCATCACCGAGGAGCTCTGGCAGCGTTTGCCGCACCGTGGCGAGTCGATCTGCCAGTCGGAATATCCGTCTGCTGAAGATGGCTTGAGCGATGACAAGGCGGAACGAGATCTTGGGATGGTGATCGAGCTGATCACCAAGTTGCGAAGCATTCGCGCGACCTTCCACCTTAGTCCCTCGACCCCGCTGAGGGTGCGGATTGCGCCAGCGAGCGAAGGGGTTCGGGAGGCGTTGCAGGTGATGGAGTCGCATATTCGGCGGCTTGGGCGGATGGAGACGGTTGAACTGGTCGATCAGTTGGGTGCGACAAGGCAGGCCGCACGCGCGGTGACGGCGGCAGGTGAGATGGCGGTTTCGCTCGAGGGGCTGATCGATTTCGATAAGGAACGGGCCCGGCTCGAGAAAGAGCTGGCGAAGATGGAGTCAGAGCAGGCGGGGCTCGACAAACGGCTGGCCAATCAGGATTTCGTCGCCCGGGCGGCGGTCGAGGTCGTTGCTGCTTCGCGTGAACGCTCCACCGAACTTGCCGATCAGATCTCCAAACTCAGGGCGATGATGGAAGCATTGTAATGTTTATGATCAATCCACTGGATCTTGAAGTCGTTTTCGATTGTGTCAACGGCGCGCTGGACGAGGATATCGGCCGGGGTGACATAACCTCGCGTGCCGTGGTCAGGAGTGGAATCAAGGCCCGTGGCAGCTTCATGGCGAAACAGGATCTGATTCTTGCCGGGCTCGAGGTTGCTGACGCGGCGTTCACTTCGTTCGATCCCTACCTGCAGATCGAATCGATGGCCGGGGATGGCGAAGAGGTTAAGGCCGGCAAGGTATTTGCTCGGGCGACTGGTGACGCACAGACACTGCTCGCCGCGGAGCGTGTTGCGCTCAATTTTCTGCAGCGCCTCTCCGGCATTGCGACGGTGACACGGCGCTATGTCGACGCGATTTCCGGAACCGGCGCACGGATCGTTGATACACGGAAGACGACGCCTGGACTGCGCCTGCTTGAAAAGTATGCGGTGACGGTTGGTGGTGGCTCCAATCACCGGATGGGCCTCGATGATGGGGTTTTGATCAAGGACAATCATCTGGTCATGGCCGGGAGTGTTGGCGAAGCGGTCCGCCGTGCCAGGGAGTCGTGCGGCCATCTGCACAAGATCGAGGTCGAGGTGGCGACACTTGACCAGGTGCGTGAGGCACTCGATGCCCGGGCCGATATTCTGCTGCTGGACAATATGTCGCCGGAGATGGTCAGGGAGTCGGTCGATCTGGTCCGTTCACGTGAGCCGGAAGAGCGGCGAACACTGACGGAGGCTTCCGGTGGGATCAATCTCTCCAATGTTCGCGCCTACGCTGAGGCCGGAGTCGATCTGATCTCGATCGGAGCGCTGACACATTCCGCGCCGGCGGTCGATATCAGCTTCAAGATCAAGCCGGCCTGATAAAATTTCAACTTACCATCTCCGATTCAATTTATGCCGGCCATGCCGGCCATGTCGGCCATGTCGGATTGTTCCGAGTGATCGGCGGCGTGATGCCATTTTATGACCCGATACCAGATTGTCCATCTTCAGACCGTCGATTCGACCAATACCTATTTGAAGTCGATGGTTGAAGCGCCGGAGTGGACCTGCGTCACGGCTGATCAGCAGACAGCCGGACGGGGGCGCCAGGGCAGGGAATGGCATTCAGCACCCGGGGATGGGCTCTATCTTTCAATACTCCTTCGTCCAACCAGCGCTTTCAGGAAACTTACTGAATTGAGTCTGATCGCGGCGATCGCTGTCGCCGAGACCCTGATTGATTTGTTCGGGGGGGTGATCGGTGAATCTGGCGCAAGGGTTGATATAAAATGGCCGAATGATCTCCTGGTCGATGGCCGAAAGATCAGTGGCATCCTGGTTGAGAGTGCAGGACTGGCCAATGGTGAGTCGGTGCGTGTCGTTGTCGGGATTGGAGTCAAT
>JBEIMN010000347.1:0-4236 GCA_040378705.1 Acidobacteriota bacterium | reverse complement strand
GAGGTTCGTCTTCACGATCGCCCGGTCGATCCCTTCAATTACCTGTCTATTGGACGCTCCTGATGGGCCCGAGAAGCCTGACGGTGTAGCCGAAGAGGCAGAAGAGAAGAGGCAATAAAAGAGAGGGCCTGTATTCGAATACAGGCCCTCTCTTTTTTTGCCTCTTTCGCATTTACTTCCCGGCGTGATGTTCCTGCAGGCTGATGACGCTCAGTTTGCCATCGATACGCATCGCCGCAATAGCGCTGGCAGCGGCATTGGCGCCCGTCAACGTGGTGAAGGTGACGACACTGTACTGCATGGCGGCGCGACGAATGGCGCGTTCATCGTAGTATGACGAACGGCCAAGCGGGGTATTGACGATCAGGTCGATCTCGTCGCTCTTGATCAGGTCGACGACGTTCGGCCTTCCCTCATTGACCTTGAAGACACGATCACAGGGAACGCCGGCATCAGCAAGAACACTCGCGGTACCCCGTGTCGCGATGATTTTGAAGCCGACCTCGTGGAGACGCTTCGCGACCCGAACGGCATTCTTCTTGTCATTGTCATTGACGCTGATGAAGGCCGTGCCGCCGAGCGGGAGGCTGGCGTTGCTGCTCATCTGCGCCTTGGCGAAGGCGAGTCCGAAGTTGTCGGCCATGCCCATGACTTCACCCGTCGAGCGCATCTCCGGGCCGAGGACCGGATCGACTCCCGGGAATTTGGCGAAGGGGAAGACCGGTTCCTTGATGAAGAAGTTGCGAACCGAGAGCTCTGCCGGCAGCCCGAACTCTTTCAGCGGGCGTCCGGTCATAACCAGTGAGGCAATCTTGGCGAGCGGAACTCCGGTCGCTTTCGAGACGAAGGGAACCGTCCGTGAAGCGCGTGGATTGACTTCCAGGACATAGACGATATCGTCCTTGATCGCAAACTGGATATTCATCAGACCGCGGACATCGAGCGCACTGGCAAGCTGCCGCGTGTACCGACGCATGGTCTCGAGGTGCTCAAGCTTGACCATATACGGCGGGAGGACGCACGACGAGTCGCCGGAATGGATGCCGGCCTCTTCGATATGCTCCTGAATGCCGGCGATGACGCACTCCTCGCCGTCAGCGAGGGCATCGACATCGACCTCGAAGGCATCTTCCAGAAAGCGATCGATCAGGACTGGCTTTTCTGGTGATGCCTCGACCGCATTCTTCATATAGTTTTCGAGGCTGCCCTCGTCATAGACGATCATCATTGCCCGGCCGCCGAGGACATAGCTTGGCCGGACGAGGACCGGATAGCCGATCGAGGCCGCGACCCGTTTCGCCTCCTCGACGGTGACGGCAGTGCCGTTGACCGGCTGGGGGATATTCAGATCGACGAGCAGGCTGCCAAACCGCTTCCGGTCTTCGGCAAGGTCGATCGACTCCGGATTCGTGCCAATGATCGGCACCCCGGCGTGGTGCAGCCGCATCGCGAGGTTGAGTGGAGTCTGACCGCCAAACTGGACAATCACTCCGGTCGGCTTCTCGAGCTCGACGATATGCATGACATCCTCGAATGTCAGCGGTTCGAAGTAGAGGCGATCGGAGGTATCGTAATCGGTCGAGACCGTCTCCGGATTGCAGTTGACCATGATGGTCTCGAATCCGGCTTCCTTGAGGGCGAAGGCGGCGTGGCAGCAACAGTAGTCGAATTCGATCCCCTGGCCGATCCGGTTCGGGCCGGAACCAAGGATCATGATCTTCTTCTGGTTGGTTGGCAGCGATTCACACTCACTCTCGTAGGTCGAGTAGAGGTACGGTGTATTCGACTCAAATTCCGCGCCGCAGGTATCAACACGCTTATAGACGGGATTGATACCGCGGGACTGACGGGAGGCGCGTACCTCGTCTTCGGTGCTCTTGACCAGCTCTGCGATTCGAGCGTCAGCGAAGCCATTGCGTTTTACCCGGTGGAGAAGCTCGCTCGGGAGGCTGGCAAGACTATACTGTTCGACTTCGCGCTGGAGCTTGACGATCTGCTGCAACTGGTCGAGGAACCAGGGGTCAATGCCGGTCAATTCCTGGATCTCATCAAGCGGCCATTCGCGCTCAAAGGCGGCGTGCAGATAGTGGATTCGCTCGGAATTTGGAATGATCAGCTTTCGACGGAGGGTTTCGTCGTCGACGAATCCGACGTAGGGTGAGCCCCGTCGTTCAAGAGAGCGGACACCTTTGAGAAAAGCCTCCTTGAATGTCCGACCAATCGCCATAACCTCGCCGACCGATTTCATCTGGGTCCCGAGAACATCCTCCGAACCTGGGAACTTCTCGAAGGCCCATTTCGGGATCTTGACGACGACATAGTCGATTGTCGGTTCGAATGATGCCGGTGTCTTTTTGGTGATATCGTTCGGGATCTCGTCGAGAGTATAACCGACGGCCAGCTTGGCCGCGATCTTGGCGATCGGGAAGCCGGTCGCCTTCGAGGCGAGGGCGGAGGAGCGCGAGACACGCGGGTTCATCTCGATGACGCGCAGCTCACCATTCTGCGGATTGACGGAAAACTGTATGTTGGATCCACCCGTCTCGACTCCGACGCGGCGGATGATCCGGATTGCCGCGTCTCGCATCATCTGATATTCGCGATCGGTGAGCGTCTGGGCCGGGGCGACGGTAATCGAGTCGCCGGTGTGGACACCCATCGCGTCAAAGTTCTCGATTGAGCAGATAATGACCACGTTGTCGGCGAGGTCACGCATCACCTCGAGCTCGAACTCCTTCCATCCGATGATCGACTCCTCGACAAGTACTTCGCTGGTCGGACTGGCGACGAGTCCGCGTTCGATGATCTCAACGAACTCTTCACCATTGTAGGCGATGCCACCGCCGGTCCCGCCAAGGGTGAAGCTGGGCCGGATGATGATTGGAAAGTCGATCTCTTCGCTTGCCGCGAGTGCCTCTTCCATCGTATGGCAGAATCGCGCCTTCGGCATCGTGATCCCGATCTCATCCATCGCCTGCTTGAAGAGGAGTCGGTCTTCAGCCACCTTGATCGCCGTCAGCTTGGCGCCGATCAGCTCGACCCCGTACTTGTCAAGAACGCCACTCTCCGCCAGTTTGACCGTCAGGTTGAGGGCCGTCTGCCCACCAACTGTTGGAAGCAGCGCGTCGGGCCGCTCACGTTCAATGATCGCCGTCACCGACTCGACGGTCAGCGGCTCGATATAGGTTCGATCCGCCAGCTCCGGATCGGTCATAATTGTCGCCGGATTCGAGTTGACGAGGACGACGGTATAACCCTCCTGCTTGAGCGCCTTACACGCCTGCGTGCCAGAGTAGTCGAATTCACAGGCCTGACCGATTACGATCGGACCCGAGCCAATAATCAGTATTTTATTCAAATCAGTTCGTTTGGGCATAGCACACGTATATTAGGGAAGGCAGGCGGATCTTGTCCAGCCGCAAAGCTGTCATGGAGTCATAAACCCCAATTTCAATGCCAAAACACTCAACCACGCCGTCGCGTTTTTGCCGGGTATGGGCAAAAAAAACTGCCTGCCGACAGATGCGACAGGCAGGCGTTAGGTAAAATTTTGATAGCAGGGTTAGAAGTTCATTTTCAGCGACCGACCATCACTTTTGTCTGTGGTAAATGGGAACCGCAGCTTTCAGGTTGCAAGAGGGACAAATGCTTTATTGCCCCTCTTGCTCCTTAAAAAAGCCGCGAACCCTTACCGCTCCGATGAGCGATGCGGTGTCGCTGGCCGATGGCCTAGAACTCCAGCCGCCCACCCATCGTGATAATGCGAGCGCCCTGCTGCGGGCCAGTCGCCTTTCCGAAGTCGGCGTTTCCAATCGCGCCGTTCACACCGAAATTTGTCCGATTGAACAGGTTGAAGACGTCGAGACGATAGACAAACCGAACACGGCCATCCCCGGTGAACTTGAACTGCTTGACAATCGAGATGTTCTCCGTGAAGACCGGCGGCTGCCGGAAAGCAGTCATGAACTGCGAAGCACTCCCAAACTGGAACTCGCCAGGAATGCTGAAGGGAGTTGAGTTTGCTGCGCACTGGAAGGCGCCGGGGCGGCCAAATACGACGTCGCCGCCGCCAAGCGCGAACTCGCCGCCAGCGGCTACAAGGGCGAGCCCGTCGTCATCATGGATGTCGCCGGCTCCATCAGCGAAACACCCGGCGCGATGCCGGTGATGGTCGAGCTGGCCATCGGCGAGATCAACATCTACCTCAGCGAGCGCCCCGACCGCGCAGGTTATCTC
>JBEIMN010000346.1:0-4238 GCA_040378705.1 Acidobacteriota bacterium | reverse complement strand
GGAGCCAGTTCAGAAGTCAGAGGAGTTGGCCAGGTGATGCAGACCTCGGCGGTGATTCCCGGTGGCCCGGGACCTGTTGGTGAGATAGCCCGATCTGGCCAATCCAGACAATCGGGCCAGACTGTCTCGACAGGTAGTGGGGCACCGAGGGGTGGTTCGGGGATGGCGGTGAGTGGTGCGGGCGGCAATGGGGCCGAGATGGTTATGCCAGATCTGCGTGGACAGGGTTCCCGCCGTGTGACTCGTGCCTGCGTCGATCTGCAATTGAGGTTGAAGTTGAACGGGTCTGGTCTCGCGGTCAGTCAGTATCCGTCGGCTGGAGCCCGTGTTCGACCGGGTGATGAGTGCCGGGTGGTTTTCAGGTAGCGGCCGGAGGGCCGACCAAAAATCGCTGAAAAGTCCACAATAAATGATTGGTCAGGAATGAAGATTAGCGACCTCGCCAGAGAGCTTCAGGCACAGTTGAGCGGCCCCACGGCCGAACTGGAGATCTGTGCCGGGAATGATATCGTGACCAATGATTCACGGCGAGTGGTGGCGGGTGGAATCTTCGTTGCCGTTCGGGGGGGCCAGTTCGACGGGAACAGTTTCGTTGCGCAGGCGGTCGAGCGAGGTGTGGCGGCGGTAATTTCAACGGATCCCTCTCCGGAAGGATACCCCGAATACACAGGATACTGGTTGCGGGTAGCTGACGCGCGGATAGCGCTGGCGAAGGCGGCGACGCTGGTTCATGGTGATCCATCAGCGCGTCTGGCACTGGTCGGGGTGACGGGGACGAATGGCAAGACGACGACAACCTATCTGGTCGAATCGCTTTCAGGTGCGGCGGGACTCCGTTCGGCGGCGATGGGGACGATCAGCTACCGGATTGGTGATGAAGAGATGACTGCCGGGTTTACGACTCCCGAAGCCCCGGAGATTCAGAATTTCCTGCGGCGGGCGGTCGCCGCGGGTGTGACTCAGGCGGTGATGGAGGTTTCGTCGATTGCGCTCGATATGCATCGCGCCGACGGATTGCACTTTGCAGTGGCGGCGTTTACGAACCTGACCCAGGATCATCTCGACTTTCATGGGACGATGGACTCCTACTTCGCGGCGAAGCGGAAGCTGTTTGACGGGAGCATCGGGCATTATCCTGAAAATGTAGTGATCAATGTCGATGATCCCTATGGCCGCGAACTGGCGAAGCAGTGGCCGGCGGATCGTGGCCGGCTCTGGAGCTACGGCATTGATACAGCTGCGGCGATCACCATCGCCGGACGGGCCGATTTCGGGCTGAACGGGCTTCGCTTCACGGCGCAGACGCCGGAAGGAGAGATCGCGATCGATTCACCGCTGGTCGGGCGGCCCCACGCCTACAATATCCTCTGCGCGGTCGGCATTGGTCTTGCGCTCGGGATCGCGCCGGAAATGGTGGCGGAGGGGATCCGACAGTGTCGCGGTGTGCCGGGGAGGTTCGAGCGTGTCAATGTCGAGGCGGACGATATTACAGTGATCGTCGATTACGCACACACCCCGGACGCGCTGGCCAATGTTCTCCGAACGATCCTCGACGCACGGAGCGTGACCCGCCAAATGCCCAGTGGGCAGGCAGGTGGGCAGGCAGGTGGGCAGGCCAACCTGACGACGGTCTTTGGCTGTGGAGGTGACCGAGATCGGTCCAAGCGGCCAATGATGGGCGAAGAGGCAGGCAGGCGGAGTGATCGTGTGATCATCACCTCGGACAATCCACGGTCAGAGGCACCACTGCTGATCATGAACGATATTCGGGTCGGGATCGATCGGACAGGCAGAAGCTACGAGATGATCGTCGACCGGCGGGAGGCAATCTTCAAGGCGATTACGCACGCGATGCCCGGAGACGTGATCCTGCTGGCCGGTAAGGGGCACGAGACCTATCAGATTCTGCCGAGTGGCCAGATCGACTTTGACGATCGCGAGGTCGCGCGTGCCGCACTGGCCGAGCGGCGGAGTTATCAGGGGCGTTGCTAGCCTGAACGTGCACCACCGGTAAAGTTGATGGCCGGAGAGTGAATATTCAGATTTGGGAACAGATTTGGGAACAGATTTGGGAGCAGGGAAGGGAGCAGGGAAAGGATGACGCTGAGCGAGATTGCACGGCTCTGCGGAGCCAGTGAGATGTTGATTCCGGAGTTGGCGGAGATGGAGCCGACCGGTCTCTGCATTGACTCGCGCACACTCAGGCCGGGAGAGCTCTTCGTCGCGATCGTTGGTGAGCAGGTCGATGGCCACACCTACGTTCTTGACGCGCTTGGGCGCGGGGCCTGCGCGGCGATAGTCGTTCATCACCGTCTGCCATTCGCGACCGCGCTTGGGGCGAATGCCGGGCGGCTGATCTTTGTCGAAAATACGGTATGCGCCCTGCAGCAGCTGGCAGCACGCGTTCTGGCGGAATGGGGACGTCCGGTTACCGGCATCACCGGAAGCGCCGGAAAGACGACGATGAAGGATTTGACGGCCCACGTCCTTGAAGAGAAGGGAAGGGTTCTCAAATCGCCAGGTAACCTCAATACCGGTTATGGTCTCGCGTTGACCGTCGCCGGAATGATTAGTGCCGGGAGCAGGCCGGAGGATTTCGACCTTGCCGTGCTCGAGATGGGGATGAGTTCATATGGCGAGATCGCGCGACTGACCGGGCTTGCACGTCCATCGGTTGGAGTGGTCGGCAATGTCGGCACGGCACATCTCGAGTTTTTTGGAACACAGGATGGGATTGCAAGGGCAAAGGCGGAGATGGTTGACGGGATCAGACCGTGTGGGACGGCAGTCCTCAATGGCGACGACCCGCGCGTGATCGGAATGGCGCAGCGCCGAACCGATCTTCGTATCATTAGCTTTGGAATCGACCGGAATGCCGATTTGAGGGCGACCGACCTCCGGAGCGGACCGGGACTGAGCGGGACACTCTTCACGCTCACAACACCCACGGGATCGATTCAGGTGCGGTTGCCGCTGCTTGGGCGGCACAACGTCTACAATGCCCTCGCCGCAGCGGCAGTAGCCTTTGCCTTCGATATCCCGGTTGATCGTGTCGCGGCGCGGCTCGCGACGGCGATGCCGACGAAGATGCGTGGCGAGATTGTCCGTTTTGCCAATGGTGTGACGGTGATTGACGATTCCTACAACTCGAATCCACCGGCGCTGCTCGAAGCGGTTCGTGGAATGGTGGCATCGGGAAAGGGTCTCATCGGGAGCGAGAGAAGAATAATCGTCGTAGCCGGCGAAATGCTTGAGCTGGGCGAGCGTGGCGCAGAACTCCATCGCCAGTGCGGCCGCGAGATTGCAGACCTCGGCGTTGACCTGCTGATCGGAGTTCGCGGGCTGGCGTCGGAACTGATTGCAGGGGCAGGCGAGGCGCCGCAGTTCGATCGGCGATCAGGCAGGTTCTATCCGACGTCGGATGAGGCTGCCGTGGCGCTGGTTGATCTGATCGAACCAGGCGACCTGATCCTGGTCAAGGGATCGCGCGGCGTGCGAACCGAAAAGATTGTCGAACGGCTGAGGGCCGTCCTTGAAGTCGCGGGAGAGTGACGGACATCGAACTGTTTCGCGACCACTATTCCAAGTGAAGAAGAGTGTGACGGATGCTCTATTACCTTTGTTACGAACTGCTATACCGGGGCTATGTGGCGCAATTCCCGTTACTGAAAGTCTTCAACGTCTTTCAGTATGTCACTTTCCGGACGGCATACGCGGCGGTGACGGCGCTCGGGATGAGCCTTGCCGTTGGTCCGCTGGTCATTCGCAAACTGCGCGAGTTCAAGTTTGGGCAGGAGATTCGGCAAGAGGGGCCGGCATCGCATCAGGCGAAGCGCGGAACACCAACGATGGGTGGGGTGATGATCATCGGTTCGGTCGTCATCTCGACACTCCTCTGGGCCAACCTGCGTAACCGTGCGGTCTGGGTAGCCCTGGTTGGAATGCTTGGGTGCGCACTGGTCGGGTTTGCTGATGACTACCTCAAAATCGTCCGGAAGCGAAGCCTTGGTCTGACCGGACGGCAGAAGCTGTTTGGTCAGTTTCTGGTCTGTCTGGTCGTTGGCGGGCTTCTTTTTGGCTTTACCGATTTTACGGGGATACTCAATGTTCCGTTCTTTAAGAACTTTCGACCGGAGTTGCCGATCCTGGTCTACCTTGGATTCATCGTCTTTGTGATCATCGGATCATCAAACGCCGTGAACCTGACGGACGGGCTCGACGGACTGGCACTCAGTGTC
>JBEIMN010000345.1:0-4239 GCA_040378705.1 Acidobacteriota bacterium | reverse complement strand
TCCCCCGGCATCTCCTGCCGTAAAGTTTATCAGGCCAGACTCTTAAGCTAGCACGGGGGCAAAATCCATTTCAAGTGCTAAATTTAGCCCTGTCAGGCCGGTGCGAGCCGCTCATCGACCGTGCCCACCGCCGCCTGGGGTCTCGATGACGATCCGCGTACCGCGTTCGGCACGAATCGAAAACTTTCCAGGCAGATTCCGCGCCGGATGACCCGGTCGAATGAGTCGATTGTTGCCGACGAGCCCCGGGCCTCCTCCGGCGAGCCCATAGGGGGCGAGCTTGCGCCGATCGGAGAGGAGCGAGATCTGTGCTGGAGTAAGCAGCTCGATCTCGCGAATGACGCCATCTCCACCGCGAAAACGTCCGGCACCGCCCGAGTTGCGCCTGATCTGGTAACGGCGGACGACGAGCGGATAACCATATTCGAGCGCCTCGACCGGCGTGTTGAGCGAATTTGTCATGTGTGTATGAACCGCGGAGAGGCCATCAGCGTCCGGGCGAGCGCCCATTCCACCGGCGATCGTCTCATAGTAGGCAAATTCGCACCCGCGTCGCTCATCCCACCCGCCGATGGTCAGATTGTTCATGGTCCCCTGGGAAGCGGCAGGGATCCTCTCCGGAAGGGCGTCAGCGAGTGCGAGAAAGAGCAGGTCGACGATCCGCTGCGATGTCTCGACGTTTCCGCCGGCAACCGGCGCCGGCGGAAGCGCATTGACGATTGTCCCGCGCGGGGCGATAACCTCGATCGGCGCAAGCAGCCCGGCAGAGGCCGGAACATCACCCTCGATCAGCGCCCGGAAGACATAGAGGACGGCCGAAATCGTGATCGCTTCAACCGCGTTGAGCGGACCGGCAACCTGCGGCGCACTCCCTGTAAAATCGACGCGCGCCCGATCCCCCGCGATCTCAATCCTGACGGCGATCCGAATCGGATCCGGGTTTTCACCGTCATCGTCAAGGTAGTCGACTGCTTCATAAACGCCGTCGGGAATCGTGTCGATCATGCTCCGCATCACCTTCTCGCCATACTGAAGAAGATGACCGGCGTAACGTGCCGTCTCTGTCCGCCCATACCGCTCGACGATCCCGAGCAGTCGCTCCTCACCTACACGCAATGCCCCAAGCTGTGCGGCAAAGTCTCCCTCACGCTCCTCACGCCCACGAACATTGGCCAGCAGAAAATTCCAGATATCAGCAACCAGCTCTCCGCCACGAACGAGGCGAATCGGGGGAATGCGAACCCCCTCCTGGTATATCTCAGTCGCCGCCCCCATCGATCCGGCGGTCGCGCCGCCAATGTCGGCGTGATGGGCACGGTTTGCAACATAGAATAATGGCCGCCCCGCTCCCGACGGGGAGATCTCCGGATGGTAGACTGGCGCAACCATTGTCACGTCAGGCAGGTGCGTCCCCCCTGCGTAAGGGTCATTGAGAATCACGACATCACCCGCCGCGAGCGGGTCTTGCCGGCAGCTTGCAATCGCCGCGCGGACCGACATCGGCATCGATCCAAGGTGGACCGGCATGTGATCTCCCTGCGCAATGAGCTGCCCGGCCGAATCGAAGAGCGCGCAGGAATAGTCCCGCCGCTCCTTGATGTTGGGCGAAAAGGCCGTCCGGCGCAGACAGACCCCCATCTCCTCTGCAACTGAGGTGTAGAGGGAACGAAATATCTCCAATTTGATCGGGTCGACCATCTTCATCCCTGCCCTGTCTTACGTGTTTTACAGACTATTTTGGATCGGGCTTTCCGAGCGCCGCAAGCGCCTTCGTCGCCGCCTCGCTGACTCGCGGGTTGGTATCAGTGGCAGAGATCTCGGCGATAACCTCGCGCCCTCCCGCCATATTCCAGCGCGCCAGCCACTCGATCGCCCTTATTCGGTAGCCAGGATAGCCGGGCTTCCGTGCGATGCCGACCAGTTCGTGGTAACCGTTCCGCGTCTTCTTCAGTTCTGTCGCCGTCTCCTCGGCGATTGCCCGCAGCTCCGCATCCGGCAGGTCGAGAAAAGTGAAGAGGAACCCGATCGATTTGCGGGAGAACCTGACATCGTGGAGCTGGTTGACCATCAGTACACCCAGACAGCGGGCACGCAGATCACCGGCGTTGACGATCGGACGCCCACCCGGGTTGACGATTCCGTTCAGGACGGTATTGCTTGGCTGATAGACCTGGAACGAAGCGAGCGTCCGGCCAAGCGCGGCGCGGATTCGCCAGTCGGGATCGAAGGCGAGCGCAACCAGTTGCTCGATCGCACGCTGATCGCCAAGCCGGCCAAGTGCCTCGATCGCCGCAATCCGGACCTTTGCGTCGTCGTCGCGCAGGGCGACAAGGAGCGGATCGACCATCTCCGGTGCACACATCCCGGTGAGCCGCCCGATCGCCTCGAGCCGCTTCGCCACGTCCGGCGCCCCAAGCTGGCCAAGCGCCGCCGCCATCGCCGGCTTGTCGGTCACCACCGGGACGCACGGCTCATACAATGGCCAGGCACGGATCTCACCCGAACGATCCACATTACCCGGCAAATTACCGGCGGGCCTCCCCTGATCAGTCTTATCCACGCCCGTCTTATCCCAGACTGTAATTGGCTGCTGCCCCCGCGCCGGAATCAGATTGTCCGTCGACACCAGAATCGATGCCAGCAGAATGGTCTTGATAATGCCCAAATGATCCCCTCCCTCAGGCCTCCGCGCTAGGAGGCGACGTCCGGATTCTGCTCGGTCTGCAATTTCAGCGCCCGCGAAGCATGGCCAAGCGCAATGACGATGTCGCTGATGAACTTCTCGCCAAGATCCCTCCGCAATACCGCCCAATCCATCCCACGCAGCCTGATCAGACTTTCGTAAAAGGCCTGCTGCCCCTCCTGGATCCGCAGCAGCTCAAACGGCGTGAAACCGATCAGCTTGTGCAGCTTGACATAATTGATCGCCTCAAATGCGTGACCATACAGCTTGACGTGCGCCCGCGTCCGAAAGGCATCGACCAGTTGCGTCGACGCCCCCTTTGCCTCGAGCAGATACTCGCGGTCGATCGAGTCTGCGTCACTCAGCAGACGAAATGTCAGCAGATCGAGCATCTGCCGAACCCGGTATGGCAGCTGGTTCCCCGTGTACCCCTGCCGCATCGCAACGACATAGCTATAAGCAGAGTGGAGGCCGAAACAGCTATATTTCTTGATCGCGGCGCGAAAGGCGAGCGGAGCATTGTCGCCACGCATTATATCAGCCTTCCCAAGCTCGCAGGTCCCCTCATACTCGGCGAGGCTCCGGTCAAGAATCGCCGGGAAGTCGATCGGTTCACCGTAGGCGTTGGTCCAGGTCGGCGACTGCCCGGCCTGTGATTGCGGAACCAGCGTCGAAAAGGCGATGATCCCCCACGGCAGATGCTCATGCACCAGCTCGCCAGGCGAAACAGCCGGCTGGCCCGGGGTTGGCTGGCCCGGCTGTTTAGTCTGGACAAAGGAGGTGTCGTAGCGGTACTGGTCGCCATCGTATTTTGAAAGGTCATTCGGATCGCACCGGAAGAGCGCCTTTCCACTCTCTGCGACGTCACGCAGCGTGTAACGGCGATCACCAACCGTCACCGGCTGGTCGAGGCTGACCCCGGCTTCAAGAAAAGTCTTCAGGAAGCTGTTCTCGTGAACCTCCGCTTCGCGCTTGAAGTAGACGTAACGCCGGCCATTGACCTCCTTGTCGAGGGCATAACGCGTGCAGAGATGCTCGACGGCGTTGCTCCCGTCGGCCAGCCGGAACCCCTTTCCAAATCCGCGAACCGCGTGAATTATCGCCGATGGATTGTTCAGATCACGCGTGTAATGCTCGAGCATCTCGTCGCAGACCCGCAACGCATTCTCGGCCGTAACAGGAAGCAGCAGCGGAGGAAGACTCTTGCCACCCAGCTTCGGCGCTTTTACCGGCTGACTCTTCGGCGCCTCCTGACGCTTTGAATAGAATCCGGCGAGCCCCAGCCCAAGCGCCGAGGCCGATCCGAGTCCAATCCAGATCAGCCTGCGCCGACCGGCATCGATCCCGCTCGTGCCTGCATTCTTGCCTTTAGCCTTGTCTTTGTCCCTGGTCCGGTCTTCGAACCTGCGTTCGGTTTGCTTATTACTCATCTTCTTCCCTGATTTTTAACTGGTTATTACCTGATAGTTTCCTGATTTTACCTGAGATTTAACGGCGATGGTTCCCTGGTCCGGGTTACTGATATGGTTATGGGTATGGTTTCGACGGGGTTATCG
>JBEIMN010000344.1:0-4258 GCA_040378705.1 Acidobacteriota bacterium | reverse complement strand
GACAAACCATCGCCGGGGGTTGAGATCATGATCGAGCCTTCGGCCACGGCATCGCGTCGACGTGGGTGATAAAAAAGCCTTTGAACCTGCTCGATCAGTGACTGAACATTTTCATTTCGGCAGAGGACGAGTACATTTCCGCCAAAGCCGCCTCCCATCAATCGGCGTCCAAGGAGCAATGCCGGATCGGCGGAGATGGCGTCGACGAGCTGGTCGACCTCCTGATTGGTCACCTCGTAGAGATCGCGAAGGCTCTGGTGTGAACTGTTGATCAGCTCCCCAAGCTGGCCCATCGAATCATCGACCATCTTGGTTGTGGCCGCCGAAGATGAGATCTGACGAAGTATTTCGACGGCTCGGGCGACCCGATCGGACTCGGCGAGATGATGACGGGCACGATCACGAATCCGAAGCGGAACGGTGAGACGATCCCGAACGAGTGCCGGAAAAGCGGCGGCGCAATCCTGAAATGATCCTGGTTGCAGCCGAGAGAACTGATCGAGGGTGAGCGTCTCCGGCAGTCCCTCGATGCGATGCTCGATTGTCTCGCCGGAATCGCCATCTTCACCGCGCATCGCGAGCAGGCTCGGGATGAGCATCCGCGAGACGGCGGCGCGTTCGTTATATTCAAGCATCACTTCGCGCCCCTTGTCAGCCGGATGGGAGAAGAAGGTTACCCAGCGCCAGGGATCTCCCGGAATCGGAAGCCGTTCACTCGTCCGCAGATGATGGTCCATCAGCAGGACGTGATGGCGGCGTCCGAGGCAGATTGCGGTATGATCGAGCGCGCCGCCACGGGTACCAAGGTACCACTCCGCCTGCGAGGATTCCCACGCGAGATCCGCAAGGTCATAGTCGATTCGATTTACCGCGCGAATTGCGGCTCCGGCCAGAACGACTATTGCCGAGGAGGAGGAGGAGCCTCCACCAGGCGGGATGGTCGAATCTATCAGAAAATTGATCCCGCGCCCGACTGATTCACGATGTTTCCATCTGGCGAAAGTGACCGCGCCACGAACGTAGTTGCTCCAGTGTGGAACCGGCGCCGGGCGATTGAAGACAAGCTTCGCCCACTCTTTTTCACCGAACTCTGACTCGAATTGAAACTCGAACGGCTCGTATCCGGAATGTCCGGAAGCTCCTCGGACACGATCATCACCAGCCGACCGATAGAGCATGATCATCTGGTGCTCGTGGCTGCCAAACGGCAGCGACGCCGTCGGCAGGTATGAGACGTAATCGACATGCTCACCGAGGATGTTGATTCTGGCCGGTGCGGACAGCGTATGAATCTCTCCCGGACCATAGATGGCGAGGAAGCGATCGCGCGCGGCCGCCAAACGGTTCTGAATGTTTGGCATAATACCGAATAATTTACTGACAGCTATTTTTTGTTAAAAAGGGTCCTGACACTACCGGCGCCGGGGCCGGCGAAGAGCAGGATGACACCATCACGGCCTGCTGTCCAGCCTTGACCGGAACGTGAGGCAATCGAAGTTAGCGTTGTCGTCGTTCCGCTGAAATCGCGCTGCCAGCGCCGTCCGCCGTCATCTGTCTGAAGTATGACGCCATTCTGACCAACGGAGTGTGCGCGTAACGGTGAGATGGCAACTACGTCAAGCAGTCTGCCGGGCACGTTACTAATCTGGACGAGCCAGCTCTCACCGCCATCGCTGGTCTGAAGAATCGTGCCGGCTTCACCGACCGCCCAGCCGTGAAGCGAATCCGCAAACGAGACCGCGTGGAGCCAGTTTCGAGTGCCGCTCTCCTGCCTGATCCAGGTTTCACCACCATCACGGGTCCGAAGAATCGTTCCGGCCTCACCGACGACCCAACCGTTAAGCCGGTCGACAAAGCAGAGCGATTCAAGTGAAAAGGATCTGGTGTAATTTCGGATCTGCCAGGTCTCGCCACCATCGACCGTCTGGCGAATCAACCCTTCCGCCCCGACTATCCAGCCATTATTTTGATCGATGAACCTGATCGCGTGAAGGTCGAGATCGGAATCTGTCTGCCGGGGTTCCCAGGTCAGTCCACCATTGATTGTCCGCAGGATCGTCCCATTCTCACCAACTATCCACCCCTCGCGCCGGCTGGTGAAATGGACAGAGCTCATAATTTCTCGGCTGATCGACTCCTGTCGGACCCAGGTCTTCCCGCCATCATCGGTCATCTGGATTGTTCCCGCCGCACCAACCGCCCAGCCCTGCGCCTGATCGATGAAAGAGATGCTGTTGAAATCCTTGCGAACTCCCAGGGTCTGGAGTGTCCACGCCTCACCACCATTGAAAGTCACAAAGATCGTTCCCGATTCACCGGCAATCCAGCCACGACGCGGATCGATAAAGGTGATCGAGCTGATTGGGAAACTTACCACCTCCGCCATTCGACGCCAGGTCAGGCCACCATCAGATGTCCGGCGAGTCACACCATCGGCGCTGGCAACCCAGCCATTTAGATTATCGACGAAATGGATCGCGGTCAGCCGGCTGGCAGTCGCAGAGTCGCGAGCCTTCCACGTTCGCCCCTGATCGAAGCTCTGCCAGATTGCACCCTCTCCGCCAACAACCAGGAATGAGCCATCCCTCAATGCTGAAATGGCGGTGAGGTCAACTGGACGGGCCAGTTGTAGCGACAGCGGTGGCTGACTCTGTCGCCAGGTCAGTCCGCCATCGCCGGTAACGAGGATCGTCCCCTGATCGCCAGCGACCATTCCGACCTGCCGATCGAAAAAAGCGACCGCACGGAGGTGTCGCTTCGTCGGCAACTCGATCTGCCGCCAATCCTCACCACCATTTCGCGTCAGAAGCAGGGTCCCATCGACCCCAACTGCGCAGCCGTTCGAGGCATCCTGAAACGAGACGGCATAAAGGTGGTGTCGATTCCCACTCGACTGCTCCCGCCAGCTCTCACCACGGTCATTTGAAAATAGAATCTGGCCACGTGCGCCGACGGCCCAGGCGCGCCGATTGTGACTGAATAGCCCGTAGAGGGAGGTCGTCGCCGGAGTGTTGACCAGCTGCCACCGCTCTCCACCATCCACCGTGCGCAATATCACACCGTCTCGCCCGACGGCGAGTCCGTGTCGATCAGAACTGAAAGTTATTGAATAGAGGGGATTTCCCTGCGGAAGGGGGTTTTGCCAGCGCCACCAGCCCGCCACCGGATCCTGCGCCGACGCTGATCCAACCAGGAAGATCGGCAGCAGGAACCAGAGCGAACATTTTACGACTAATCGAATCAAGTTACGGAGCTCCAGGCTCTCGAATAGAGCCGCAGCGCCGCGCCCTCTTCCGAGAGACGAATCATCTTCTGAAATCGCAGACCGACCTTTTCAAGGACACGGATCGAACGATGGTTATCGGGAATGGTAATGGCAACGATCTGGCGCAACCCGATCTCTTCGCGCGCCTGGGTCATAATCGCCGAGGCCGCCTCAACCGCGTAACCTTTCCCCCAGAAGGGTGGCAGAAAGGCAAAACCAAGATCGGTGTCTTCCAGTCCATCCCGTCTGACAAGGCCGCAGATTCCCATCACCGCTCGCGGCTCTTTTCGCTCCACGGCATAAAGTCCGTAATTGTATCTTCTGTAGCTGGAGATTGGACCATTCAGCAGATACGACCGTGCGTCTTCGAGTGATCGCACCTTTTTATCACCAATATTCTGGAGAAAGGATGGTTCGTTTAGTAGTTCGAGAATGAAGCGCGCATCTTCCAGCGTCAGACGACGTAGTTGAAGTCGTTTTGTCTCAAGGACATAGAGTCTATTTTTAGTTTTCAAGGACGCTCTCAATCCAGGGCACGACAATTGTGTGTAATTTGGTAATTTCCCAGTGAGCTGATCAGACGGTGTCTTTGACCAGGGTACGAAGTGACCGATCGGCCAGTCATTAGATTAAAACTGAGGCTGGCGTTTGATAAGAGGGTCGATGCCAGTGCCAGGCATCCGAGGTATAGCAGCCGTAAAATCCGTGCCGTCTATTAAATCTGCTCCGTGGCAGCTCCGTGGCAGCGTCTGCAACAACTATAAATCTCAGTGCCATTCCGCACACGGTGCTTAATTTAGCAGTGGATGAGGATAGAATCAAATAAATTAATCCCTCATTAATTAATCCCCGGTATTACTTCGAAAATGGCAAAAACCGATCCGGGGAGCAAGGGCAAATCGTGCAAGCCTATCTTTTAGAACTATCGGCAGAACTGGTGGCAGAACTGGTGGCAGAACTGTCGGCAGAACTGGCGGCGATCCGGTGACACGT
>JBEIMN010000343.1:0-4261 GCA_040378705.1 Acidobacteriota bacterium | reverse complement strand
CGCTCATTCTCAGTGCCGGTGAGCGGGAGGATCTGGAGGTGTTTCTTGAAGCACTGACCGGGGAGGCGCCGATAGACCCGAAAGAACTGAAATAGTCGCAAAAAGAGTCGCAAAAAGAGGATCAGGGATGACGTATTCACTAACGCGCACGGCCAGTCTTCTGGCCGGAGTCTCAATGGCTATCCTTATGCTCGCCGGCTGTTCGCGGCCGCCGGCGTCGCCGGCGAAGCCTGCCTACTATCATCCCGATCCGGCGACCGTCGGGACCATCACCGGGCGTGTAACCTTCACCGGGCGCAGACCGGTGCTGAAGGTGGTTGATATGGATGGCGATCCGCAATGTGCGAAGCTGCACGGCGAACCGGTGAGCGACGAAGAGGTGCTTGTTACTCATACTGCTACCGGGCAGGGTGACGAAGACCGGCTCGCAAACGTCTTTGTTTATCTCAAAGCTGGCCTCGAAGGGAAGAGTTTTGAGCCTCCCGCCGAACCCATAGTCATTGAGCAGCGCGGGTGCTGGTTCGGCCCGCGAGTCCAGGGGATTATGGTTGGCCAGACGCTGAAGGTCGTCAATTCAGATCCGCTGACCCATAACATCCATCCAATGGCGATGGTAAATCGTGAGTGGAATCAGAGCCAGTCACCGGGGGAACCACCTTTCACGCGCCGCTTTTCGCAGCCGGAGGTGATGGTTCGAATCAAGTGCAACATTCATAACTGGATGCACGCCTGGGTCGGCGCGGTCGCTCACCCTTA
Source organism: Acidobacteriota bacterium (assembly GCA_040378705.1). Classification (GTDB taxonomy): domain Bacteria; phylum Acidobacteriota; class Blastocatellia; order RBC074; family RBC074; genus CAIOZW01. Next base: position 3,505 of record JBEIMN010000343.1, on the reverse strand, counting down.
TTTTGTGGTGACCGGTAAGGATGGTACCTTCAGTCTGGCGGGAGTACCGCCGGGAAGCTATACCATCGAAGCCTGGCACGAGAAGCTTGGCCGGCAGGAGCTGCAGTTGACATTATCGGCGAATGGCCGGTCAGAACTGATATTTAACTTCAAGGGAGAATGATCGAGCGATGAGAAAGAGCCTTTCACTGTTACTCTCCTGTGGGCTGGCGCTTGCCGCGACAGCCTGCAACGATCAGAAAAAGAGTGATTCGACTACCGCCGGTCCGGCCGGCTTACCCGGCACGGTACAGAATCAGGGGGGACCGGCAGCTCCGTGGACGTCGGGCTATCGTGTCTATGTTACAAACGAATCGACCGGGGATCTGAGTGTGATCGACGGTTCGACATTCGAGGTGATCGCGACGATCCCGCTCGGCAAGCGGCCCCGTGGTATCCACGCGAGCCCCGACCAGAAAACAATCTACGTTGCACTCAGCGGCTCACCGCCGGCCCCTCCGGGCGTCGATGAGAGTACGCTGCCGCCACCCGATAAGAGCGCGGATGGGATCGGCGTCTTCGATGTCGAGCAGAACCGCATGGTTCGGATGCTCCAGGGTGGATCCGATCCGGAGAACTTCGATATTACACGAGACGGAAAGACGATTCTCGTCTCGAACGAGGATGCGATGGGCGTCAGCTATGTCGATGTCGAGAGCGGCAAGCTCGGCGATACGGTTGGCGTTGGTGGCGAGCCGGAGGGGGTAACGCTATCCCCGGATGGCAGACTGGTCTATGTGACGGATGAGGCCGATGGCGCGGTTTCGGTGATCGATGTCGCGGCCAGGAAACGAATCACCACCTTCAAGGTTGGGCGTCGTCCGCGCAACGTTGTCTTTATGCCGGATGGGAAGCACGGTTACGTCAATGCTGAAAACGATGGCACGGTGATCCGCTTCGACGCGGTCAGGAAGTCGAAGCTCAGTGAGATCCAACTCGGAACCGCCGGGGAGATCAAGCCGATGGGGCTCGTCCTCTCAACTGACGCGAAACACCTCTATGTCAGCACAGGTCGTGGAAAGAAGGTCTTCATCGTCGATACAGCGACCAACAAGCCGACCGAGTCGTTCGAGGTTGGCACGCGCCCGTGGGGCCTCGGACTCTCACCCGACGGGAAGACGCTCTTCACCGCCAATGGGCCGTCCAACGATGTCTCAGTGATCGATCTCGCGACAAAATCGGTGACGAAGAAGATTCCGGTCACCGGCAGTCCGTGGGGGGTATTGGTGATTGGCAGGTAGCAGTTGTGGGGTGCTGCGTAAAAACAGGGCGCGATGGGAAGATACCGGGCCATCCCCGGAACCTTCCCACCGCGCCCTGATCTTATCGCGAAGTGTAGACGCGAAAAACTACTCTGCCTTCTTCAGCCAGACGTTTCGGAATTCGACCTTCATTGGCGGACCGACGTGCATCTGGAATCCGATCAGACCGCTCATCGTCCGGCCGGCAGCGTCATCATCGATCACGTCGGCCATGAGATGACCATTCAGAATGTGAACCAGCCGATTGCCGCGTGCGATGATGTGCAGCGTGTTCCAGTCGCCGATTTTGATATAGCCCTTCAGGTCGTCGCCATTCCGGAGATTGGCGATCAACTGCTTCTTTGTCGGCTGCCCGGGCTCACCAGCGCGCAGGTGTGTCATCTGACCACGCATGGCCAGAAAACCGCGCCCACGCTCCTCGTAGAGCTGACCGGTATAGGCATTCTGGAAATCGATATCGGCCTGGTATCCCTTGAGGACCCACTTGCCGACCTCGGGCAGTTCGCTGCTGCGATACTGGACTCCGCTGTTGGTTGAATTGATCCGGTATTCAAGCTTCAGCTCGAAGTCGGCTGGCTGGCCACCACGCCAGATCAGGAAGGTGTTCGACTTGAGCGGCTTCTCAGCGGTGCTCTCACCGACGATGGTGCCGTTTTCGACGCGCCAGGCATCGGGGTTGCCATCCCAGCCGGTGAGGGTCTTGCCATCGAAGATCGGCTCAAAGCCGGTCGAATCATTGATCGCCAGCGGGTCGATCCCCGGCCCGCGACCACCACCGCCACGGGGCTGGCTTCCCTGCGGCTGGCCCTGCGTTTGGCCCTGTGGCTGGCGCGCCGGCTGCTGGGCACTCGCCTGGTCGAGTGGCAGCGTCAGAAGACCGGTCAGCAGCAACGCCGATGTGACGAGAAGTGCGGATAAGATTGGTCTCTTCATTTTATTGGACATTCTCCCATTTGCGGGTTTTGGCCGATTTGAGAACGGCGTCAGTGACTCGATCGGTCGCCAGACCGTCGCGGAAAGTTGGAGCCGCGGACTCTCCGCCGCCGACCGCCTGCAGGAAGTCCGCGAACTGGTGCGTGAAGGTGTGCTCGTATCCGATCTGGAGTCCGGGAACCCACCAGTGCTTCATGTACGGGTGATCGCCATCGGTGATGTGGACATTTCGCCAGCCGCGGACACGTCCCTCGTCTTTGTGGTCGAAATACTGTATGCGATGAAGGTCGTGGAGATCCCAGAAAGCTGAAGCGTGTTCGCCGTTGATCTCAAGTGTATAGAGCGCCTTGTGCCCGCGCGCGTAACGTGTCGCCTCGAATGTTGCCAGTGAGCCATTCTCGAAGCGGCAGAGGAAGAGGCTCGCATCGTCGATACCAACCGGCTGAACCTCGCCGGTCAAGGTGTGCTTGCGCTCCTTGATAAAGGTCTCAGTCACCGCCGAAACCTCTGTGATCGGTCCGTTGAGCCACATCGCCGTATCGATGTTGTGGGCGAGCAGGTCTCCCGTCACTCCGCTCCCGGCAACCGCGATATCGAGCCGCCAGAGCCCTTCGCCACCCTGTGGCAGATCCTGCGATATCGTCCAATCCTGGAGGAACTTTGCACGATAGTGGAATATCCGCCCGAAATGGCCCTCGTCGAGCATCTGCTTGATCAGGACGACTCCCGGAACCCGACGGTAGTTGTACCAGACCATGTTTGGCACATTGGCCGCTTCAACCGCCTCGGTCATCGCCGTCGCCTCGGTGGCGTTTCGGCCGAGGGGCTTCTCGCACATCACCATCTTGCCGGCTTTCGCGGCGGCGATCGCAATCTCGGCGTGCGTGTCGTTCGGGCTCGCGATATCGATCAGGTCGATATCCGGACGCTCGATCATCGCCCGCCAATCGGTCTCGATCGACTCATAACCCCAGTTCTCGGCGAATGACTTGACGCGGTCGGCATTGCGCGCACAGACCGCTTTCAGCGTTGGCTTGTATGGGAGATCGAAGAAGCGCCCTGCCTGCAGAAAGGCGTTCGAGTGCGTTCTTCCCATGAACCCATACCCAATCAGTCCGATATTAAGATTCTTTTTGCTCATATATTTTCTCGGATATGAAAGCCCCCGGCCTGCCCAAATAATCGGCCCCCGCCCCGGAGCGGCCGAGTGTTTTGGCAGGCCGGTGCGGCCGATTTAATCCCCCCCTGGGCCCCCCGCACCGCCATCATGG
>JBEIMN010000342.1:0-4262 GCA_040378705.1 Acidobacteriota bacterium | reverse complement strand
GTAGCCGCCGTCAGCCCGGGTGGGGCTGTTGGCGCCGTGACCGTTCCACCACCCTGATAGGTTGCTGTCAGCGTAAAGTTGCTCGTCGTACTCGAATTGCCCCGAACCTCGATATGCCAGTCCCCCGCTCCGGGGGCAGTCAGCCTGCACTGCTCGGCTGAGGTCGTTCCCTCTGAACGGCAATTCGATGTCAGCGTTGGCTGCTTGCCGAATTGAACATAGAGGTTGGCGTTGTTGTTCCCACTCGTCTCAACCAGCAACTCCGTTGCACCGCTTGGAACATAGATTCGATAGTATTTCGAAGCGTTCCGCGCGACCGCGCCGATAACCGCCTGGCCATTCGACACCGTATCGAAATCGAAGACCGGCATACTGACCGCGTGCTCATTCGATGGATCCGACTCGGCGGTCAAATTGAATGAGGTCACGCGGTAATAGTAGGTCGCATTCGAGAGTAGTCCCGAATCCTGATACGATGTCGCATTGGCCGGAACCGTGGTGATATTGGCCCAGCTCCCGGCCACTTCAGTCTTCCGCTGAATACGGAATCCACTCTCGGCCGCCGATGTGTCGATCCAGTTGAGCTGGGTCGATGATGGGGTCAGGGCAGTCACCTGAAGATTCCCTGGTGGCGCAATCGGGGTTGTCGCCCCGGTCTGTGTTGTCGCGTTCGCCTCGTTCGATAGCGGCGAGTCGCCAACCGCGTTGGTCGCGGTGACAGTGTAATAGTAGGTCTGACTCGAATTGAGCGAGGTGTCCGAATACGTAGTACTATTCAGGCCCGCCGTCGCCACCTGCGCCCAGGTTCCGTCAACCCCGGCCTTTCTCCGGATCTTGAATCCGGTCTCATTACTCGCGTTATCGATCCAGGTCAGGTTGATCTGGCTTGATGAGGTCGCCGTCGCCACCAGACCGGAAGGTGCCGCCGGAACCCCCGAGCCCCCTGACGTTGTCGTCCCGCTCACCTCGTTCGATGGCGCAGAGTTTCCATTATTGCTAACCGCCGACACCGTATAAAAATAGGTCACTGCCGCCGACAGTCCCGTATCCTGATACGAACTCGTATTGGCCGGAACCGTCGCCAGATCCGCATATGTTCCGCCACTGCCGATCTTGCGCCGGATCAGGAATCCTGTTTCATTACCTGAAACATCGGTCCACGTCAGGTTGATCTGCGAGAAAGAGACGACGATCGCCTGCAGATTTGTCGGTGGTGAGGGAATTCCAACCGGAGTGGTCGCGCTCGCCTCGGCGGTCGCAGCCGAATCCGTGACTGCATTGAAGGATGTCACCCGGTAGATATAGGTCACACCCGGGGTGAGGCCTGAATTCTGATATGTCCTGACGTTGGCGGCCACCGTCGCAATTTCACTCCAGACTCCCGACACTCCAGTCTTTCGCTGGATACGGAAGCCGGTCTCATTGGTCGAATTGTCGGTCCAGGTCAGATTGATCTGGGTTGATGATGCCGCCGTCGCGACCAGATTCGAGGGCGCTGTCGGAGGCAGCAGCGTCCGACCGGTTGCATCATTCGATGGCAGCGAATCCCCAAGCGTATTGAAGGCGATCACCTGATAATAATAGGTCGTGTTCGCCGTCAATCCCGTATCCGAATAGCTGCGCGTATTCTCCGCCAGCTCGATCAGCGTCGTGTAGGCTCCCGATAACGACGCCTTGCGCCGGATGCGGTAACCAGTCTCTGTTCCAGAATTGTCGAACCAGGCGAGGTTGATCTGGAAAGCTGAGATCACTGTCGCGGTCAACTCGGTCGGCGCTGCCGGAACCGTCAGACTCGTTGTCGCTTCCGACTCGTTCGAGGTCGAATCGCCGTCGTTGTTGTATGAGACGACGCGGTAAGCATAGGTCCGGCCCGGAATCAGGTTTGTATTCTGGTACGAGGCGGTTGCCAGATTGTTGGCTCCAATGGTCGCCACCGTCAGCCAGCTTCCCGGCGTTCCGGTTGCGATCTGCCGCCGCTGGATCCGGAATCCGATCTCGTTGTCAGAATTGTCCTTCCAGGTCAGGTTGATCTGTGTTCCCGAGACCGTTGTCGCCACCAGTTCCGTCGGCGCGTTCGGTGGATAGCCATCCGTCGCCGCGAAAGATTCATTCGACGCGTTGGATGCTCCACCGGCATTGACCGCCAGGACACGGTAGTAATATACCGTTCCCGAGATCAACCCGGTGTTCTGGTATGACGTGACATTTGCGGCGAGTGTTATCACTGTTGCCCAGGTTCCGGTCGTCCCCGCTTTCCGCTCGATCCGGAATCCGGTCTCGTTGTTGGAGTTGTCGGTCCAGGTCAGGTCGATCTGCGAGACTGGCGTCGTTCTGTTGGTCGCCGCAACCAGACTGCTCGGCGCTGTCGGCTGCGAGGGGAGGGTCACCGATACTTCATTCGAAAATGCCGATTCGTCGACTCCCTGCACGGCAAATACCTGGTAAAAATAGGCTGTACCGGACGTCAACGTGGAATCCGTATAACTTGTTGTGTTCGAGGGGAGAATAAGTCCCGGTAATACACTGTAGCTTCCACCGGCGCCAATCTTACGCCTGATTTTGTAGGTATCTTCCGTTGCAGAGTTATCGACCCAGTTGAGGGTTGCGCTCGTGAATGATCTGATTGTCACCGCCAGCGCTGTCGGTCCCAGAGGCAGCGTCTGCAGTCCTGTTGTCGTCTCAATGGGAGCCGATTCTCCCGCTGCATTTTTGGCAAGCAGCGAGTAGTAATAGATCGTCCCCTCGGTCAGACCGGTGTCGTTGTAGCTGGTCGTGTTTGCCGGTAGTGTGGCTATCACGACATAACTTCCAATTCCCGATTTACGACTGAGGACGAAGGCCGCCTCGTCGCTCGAATTGTTATCCCAGGTCAGATTGATCGAGGTCGGTGTCCGCACCCCAGCCACGAGAGTGGTCGGGGCAATTGGCGCACCGACTGGCGGCGTCACCGCCACCTCATTGGTGTAGCCGGGCGAATCCTTGGTCGCCGGGCTGTTGCTGTTGTAGGCCTTGACACGGTACGTGTAGTTGATGCCGGAGCTGACTGTCGTATCATCGTAAGTGGTCACGTTTGGCAGCGTGTCGACCAGCAGGGCAAAGGCTGCGAGGCCATCCTTCCGCTCGATCTTGAATGACGTCTCGTTGGCAGAGTTGTCATTCCAGTTCAGTGTGACCCTTGTTGGCGAGACGATCGTTACCGTCAGACCGGTCGGACTGTCCGGTGGTCCGTCGGTCGTCAGCGCTGATGCCTCATTCGAGATGACCGATTCATCAGTTGGCGTTGTGGCGACGACGACATACCGGGAGGTTCGAAGTGAGACCAGTCCGGTGTCGAGATACTGCGTTGAACTCGACGTCAACGGAGACGTCGGTGTCACCTCTGTGTATGGCCCGTCGATCGTCTGCCGTCGAAGAATTTTGAATCCGCTGTGACCATTCTGCCCGGCCGACGCAAAGGTCCAGTCGAGCTGAATGCTCTGATCATCGATCGCGGTCGCGATCAGTCCGGTTGGCACCGGCGGAATGATCGGAGTGGTCGTTGTCGCGTTGTTCGACTGATCGGAACTGCCGCCATCATTGAAGGCGAACAGATAATAGGTATAAGTCGTATTCGGCATCAGCCCGGTGTCGGAATAGGTGCCACTCGCGGTTGTATTCGCGCTGATGCTGGTCAGGAGGCTGAAACTTCCCGCACCAACCCGGCGGAAGATCCGGAATCCGGTCTCGTTGGTTGCGTTGTCGGTCCAGCTCAGATTGATCCGGTTGGCGTTGGCATATGTCGCCGTCAGGCTGGTCGGTGCGTTTGGCAGCATTGGCATTGTCACGGTCGCCTCGACGTTCGGGGATTCACCCGCCGAATTGAATGCAACCACACGATAAGCGTAGGTCTCTCCCTCTTCCAGGCCGACATCCTGGAATGAGACGGCGTTGGCGGCCAGCGACTGGTAGAGGTTGAACGCTCCCGAAACCCCCTTCTTTCGGTATATCCGGTAGCCAGTCTCGGTGGTCGCTGAGTCACTCCACGTCAGATTGACCTGAAATGAAGAGACGACCGTCGCCGTCAGGGCCGGCGGCGCCGAGGGGACTCCGATCGGGGTCGTTACCGTCGCTTCTGAAATCGATGGAATGCTTCCAAGGACATTTGTAACCATGACCCGATAGATGTAGGTGGTTTGCGGCGCCAGGCCGGTCGTATCCTGGTAGCTGGTAATGTCGGGCCCAAGTTCACTCGACACATCGGCAAAGATGCCGCCAACCGTCTT
>JBEIMN010000341.1:0-4282 GCA_040378705.1 Acidobacteriota bacterium | reverse complement strand
GTCGGCGCCTTATCAATGACCGCCTGCCTGAAAATACGCTACTGGCTCAATTGCCGGCAAGCTGCGCCGGAAGCTGCCGGTCAACCTTTGGACGCGGCCCGCTGGCCAGCTTCCACAGACTGGCAAAGACCGTCCGCGTCACCTTCTCCATCTTGTCGTAATCGATCTTGTCTGGATGATCCGACTGACGATGGTAATCGGCATGGACTCCGTCGAAATAGAAGATGATCGGGATTCCCCTCTTCGCATAGTTATAATGATCGCTGCGGAAGAAGAACCGCTCGGTATCGTTCGGATCATCATATTTGTAATTGAACTGGAGCTTGAGGTAGGACTGATTGACCTTTTCACTGAGGGCGCCAAGATCAGAGCTCATCATCTTCGAGCCAATGACATAGATCTCGTCCGGGCCAGTCAGGTTCGCGTTTCGTGAATCTGTATCGCCAGCCTTCCGGCTGCGGCCAATCATATCGATATTGAGCTGGGCGACGATCTGATTGAGCGGGACGGTCGGATGATCGACAAACCATTCCGAACCCCAGAGCCCCTTCTCTTCCCCGGTATGCCAGACGAGTAAGACCGATCGTTTCGGCTTTGGTCCGCGCGCGAGCGCCTCGGCAATGGCCAGGACAGCCACCGTTCCGGAGCCATCGTCATCGGCGCCATTGAAGATTCGATCCCCGCTCTGGTCTGGATTGCCGACGCCAACGTGATCGTAATGGGCGCCAACCGCGACATATTCACTCCGCAGCGTCGGATCGCTACCCTCGAGAACGGCGACGACATTCTGCGTTGAAAGCGGATCGGTCGAGGCCTTGACCGCAAAGTTCAGCTGCTTGGCCGCCGTCAGATCGAATGAAGCGCCAATCTGGCCATCGGTAATCTGCTTCTTCAGTGTCTCATAGTCGAGCTTTTCACCAGCGAAGATCTGCTGCGCGATCTTCTCCGAGGCGACAATCGTCGGGATCGTCGCCGGCGTCGAATTGACCAGCGTCGCGCGATTGGCGGCAATTGTCTGCTGATGAATTCGATCCCAGAATCGAAGCGTGAAGGTCGGAATCGTAACGATCCCCTTTGCGCCATTCTTGCGGGCGTAACTCTCCGCCGTCTCATAATCGACGCCGACCTTGCCGCGCAGGTCATTCCGGCCAACACCCTTCGGCATCCCCTCGATGACGACCATCAGCTTGTCACGGACGTCGATCCCCTGGTACGGATCGAGCGATTTCGATTTCAGTTGCAGCCCGTGGCCGACGAAGACCAGCGAGCCAGAGGCATTTCCGCTGACCGCGCGCGCAATAAAGTCTGTCCCAAGCGTCAGCTTCTGCCCGTTCAGACTCGCCATGGTCTCGGCAACCAGCAGCTTCTGGCTCTGGAGCGGGATCTTCTGGAAGAAGGTTCCACCGTCACCCGCCGGCTTGAATCCCCAGCGTGAGAGGTTGAGCGCGATAAATTTCGCCGTCAGGTCAAGTCCGCGTGATGGCGTGTCCCGACCTTCCATCTCGTCCGAGGCGACAAAGTAGAGATAATCGCGAAGCTGCGCGGCCGTAATCGACTCAACCCCGCCAAACTCGCCCGACTTCGCCGGAGTCGACGAAGGATTCTGCGCCAGTACGGGTCCGAGCTGGACTGCCTGCAACAACAGCACCAGCACCAGAATAACGTGAAGTAACTGTCTTTTCACTTAACCTCCCATAATCCCAATATCACCATTTTGGTCGAAAATGGCTCCAATAAACGCTTTGAAATTGCCATTAAATCCGTTTTTAACCCGTTACGGCCTTTAGTGCCGGCAGACGGGCGAGGGTCAATCCAGTATCCGATCCAGCATCTCACTGCAAACGCCACTCTGATCCGCAATCTGCCGGAGCGTCTGCTCGTGCCTTCGGTTCGCGCGGTCAAGCTCGTCTGCGATATGAAGCGCGGCGAGGATAGCCAGCTTCAGCGAATCGGCGGTGAGCGCCTCACCTGCTATTTCGTTCATGCGGGAATCGACCAGCGCCGCCAGCTCCTGTGTCCGCTTCACATTGCTGTCGTTGGCGCGAATGGTGTAATTCTGATTGAAGATTCGCACGCTGACGATCTGACCATTATTTTCGATACCTTTATGAACCACGTCTGGAACCTCCTCTCACCAATGTCACTTGCTGCCTGATTCGACCTCCATCTCGAGCGTCGCTATCGCGTCGAGCATCGACTCGACACGATCGTGAAGTTCACGGCGACCGGCAATCAGATGGTCGATCCGGCGTTCGAGCTTACGCTTCTCATCCGTGATCGTCTCGATCTGAAGCAGCAGCCCGGCAACCTCCTTCTGAAGAATTGCACGCTCCTGGCGCAGATCACGGCAGAGCCCGGCGACACGCCTGATCCGCTCTTCGAGCTGGTCAAGTCCCGCCGGCGAACCACTCCCCAAACTACTGTTCGGATCGATCTTCATCGCCAATTTCAGGTCTCCACGATTGGTTCACAGACGATCACCAGCAACAACCTGCTGGCTGAAAATCCGCGTAAAAGATTGCTGTCAACGCAGTTCAGCCCCGAATTTCGCCGCCAGCTCCTTCAGGAGCTGCTCCTGGGCTCCGGCAATCTCGTCATCGGTAAGGGTTCGGTCGGCGGCACGATAGCGCAGCGAAAGGGCGATCGAGTGGCGACCGGCCGGAAGCTCCTTCCCCTTGTAGATGTCAAATATCCGCACATCGATCAGGTTCGGCAATTGCAGCCCGCGAATCGTCTGCACGACCGAATCGTAGCTTACAGACGTATCCAGAACCAGCGCAAGGTCACGGACGACGGTCGGGAATTTTGGCAGTGGATGATAGCGTGGCTCGACGCGGCCAACGGCAAGCAGCTTCCGGAAGTCGAGCTCCGCAACAAGAATCGGCTGCCGAATCTTGTATCCGGCGGCAAGACGTGGGTGAAGCTGGCCAAGCTGGCCAATCTTCTCGCCACCGGCCCCGCCACCGGAATAGAGACTGGCCGTCCGGCCCGGGTGGAGCCACGACGACCCATCATCGGCACGGAACTCGAAGGGGGGCAGGCCAAGCTGGTCAGCAATCGATTCGACGATCCCCTTCAGGTCGTAAAAATCGAGCCTCGAATTCGCGTCCTGCCAGTCGAACTCGTTTCGTGATCCGGTGGCGACCAGCGCGAGCCGTTCGATTTCTGTCGGTCTTGTCAGCTCTCCCGAATCCACTCCACCGGCGAGGAAACACTTTCCAATCTCGAAAAGCCTGATGTTGCGGGTTCCATGGTTGAAATTGTGCTCAAGCGCCTTGAGAAGTCCACCGAGGAGCGTCGTTCGCATGTGCGACTGTGTCTCGTCGATCGGATCCTGCAACTCGAGCCGGCTTGCCACCGGGGCCTCGCTGAATAGCCCATCCTGTTCGGCGTTGACGAAGCTGAAACTGACCGCCTCGTGAAATCCAGCCCCGGTCAGCAGATGCCTGATCATCCGCCGATCACCCTCGTCTGCAAGGTAGGCGCCAGCACCAGCGCTGCCCGGCAATGCCGTCTTCAGCAGATCGTAACCGGCGACACGCGCAACCTCTTCGATCAGATCCTCCTCAATCCGCACGTCGATCCGCCAGCTCGGTGAAACGACTGTCAGTCGGTCGGGGTCGCTCCCAACTGTGACCTGGCATCCAAGCGCCGTCAGTATCCGCGCCGCCTCGGCCGCTTCGACCGACAGCCCGGTCAATGCCCGGTACCGCTGACAACGAAACTCGATCGGGCTGCGCTGCGCGACAATCGACTCGCGCCCCGGATAATGGTCGATCAGCCCCGCGAGCACCGTCCCACCCGCAATCTCTGCGATCAGCGCACTCGCACGGTCTGAGGCATGCGTAACGATCTCCGGGTCTGTGCCACGTTCATACCGATACGACGCCTCTGTACTCAACCCGAGGACCTTCGAGGTATGGCGGATCTGCGCCGGAATGAAGAATGCCGCTTCGAGCAGCACATCGACCGTCTCTTCACTGATCCCGGAATCCTCGCCACCTTTGATCCCGCCAATCGCCACCGCGCGCTCCGCATCTGCAATCACCAGCATCTCCGGGCTCAGGACGCGATCCTCACCATCGAGCGTCGTCATTCGCTCACCCGGCATCGCCGCACGAACGATAATCCGCCGCCCGTGCAGCCGCTCGAAATCGAAGGCGTGCAGCGGCTGTCCCGTCTCGAGCATGACATAGTTCGTGATGTCGGCGACGTTATTGACACTTCGCTGGCCGAGCGCTTCAAGCCGGCTCACCAGCCACGCCGGCGATGGGCCAATCTT
>JBEIMN010000340.1:0-4293 GCA_040378705.1 Acidobacteriota bacterium | reverse complement strand
GGATACTGCGAATCGCTTGTTCTTGCCGGGCGCGACGATTGGCGGATGCCGAGGTTGCCGGAGCTCTTCACGATCAATCACCTCAACAATGTCAATCCGGCGGTCGATGCGTCATTATTTCGGATTGCTGACAAACTCGGCACCGCTCTTCCTCGCCCTCTACGGTACCGGGTTTCGAAATTACGGCGGACTTGGCGCTATTGGCGTCAGAATCGGCGGACTCGATTCGCAGGTTCTCGATGCTGGTGCGCAGGGCAGCTACGCCTGGCTTGAAGAGCGGTCATCGCACGCCTCGAGTCACCATCATTCTTTTCTCCCCACATACGTTCATCACGTCATTGCCGTCAACTTCAAGGACTCCCGGTCCGCGGCGACTGCCAATAGCACCTCACAGAATTTGACAGGCAACTAGAATGGCTCACGTGACGTCTTAGAGCACGCTTGAATACAATATAGACGCGAAGGTTTGCTCACGGTCGTCAGGCTGTGAGACGGAAGGCAGAAGGTTTCGTTGTCCCTGATAACCGGCTTCTGTTTCGTACGCGAAATAACATAATAGATTACTCAGTACACATGAGTAACATCTCTTATAACTTGAAAGAGATTCAGAGTTGCCACAGATGAGCCACACAATGAAATTGAATATGTTGGAGAGTTTAAATAAATTTAACAGGCTGACATCCCTGATTCCCGGCAGGTTTAATAACATCCTCGACAGCCTGATCCGCCGCAGCATTTATCCAATCTTTAATGCGTCACACCAGAGCAGGCCAACCACGGTCGTTTCGTGATTCTTCAGCACGGTAATCTGACTGGGATCCCGATAGTTAAGTCGAAATCTCAGCGCGTGTGTTACGAAATCACGGATATGAATCACTGAGTTAAAAGTCTCGATCGCGATTGAAACGCGGCCTCCGCCTTTCGGTTTCAACCAAAAGGTGCTGGGTGTCCCGTGTCAAATCCTGACGAGCCATCCCGATATCGGAGAAGATAATGAAGAAAAACAGCAACAATAAAAATGCGCAGATGGTCGGAGGGCGTCGTCGATTTCTTGGTGGGGTTACCGCCCTCGCCGCCTATCCGTTCCGGAGCGTGGCAGCGAACACCACCAGCAGGGTCGAGTTGACGACGAAGACAGACTCCGCAGAGGCGAGGCCGGAGCGAGCCTGGCGAATAAGGACGATGGCCGCCGATCGCCACCTCCAGCAGCCGGTTCCGCTGCAGCAGAGTAATGGTGACGAGGATCGTTACCTTGCGCGCATCGGTAATTTCGGCAAGACACTGCCGCACAACGCACTCGGTGAGGTCGATCGGACGGCGTATCAGAAGTATCTCGACGCACTCCGCTCCGGCGATCCTCAGGATTTCAACCTGATTCCAATGGGCGGGCAGGGGCGTTTGACAAGCCCGCAGTCAGGGCTCGCCTTCGAAATGGTTGGAAACGACGCGGGAGCGTTTGAGCTGCCACCAGCGCCAGCCTTTTCAAGCGCGGAGATTGCGGCCGAGATCGGCGAAAACTACTGGATGGCCCTGACGCGTGATGTTAGCTTTACCGATTATGATTTCAGCAGCCTGATCAATGCGGCAACAGTCGATCTTTCACGCTTCTCATCCTTCAAGGGACCGAAGAATACGACATCGACCGGCCTTGGCAATGGCAATGGAACCGGAAACGGTAATGCCAACGGCAATGGAACCGGAAACGGCAATGGCAATGGTAACGGCAATGCCAACGGCAATGGCAATGGTAACGGCAACGGCAATGGTAACGGCAACGGCAACGGCAACGGTAATGGTGGTGGCGGAAGGCCGCCGATTCATGCACCGGTTACGCCGGCGACACTCTTTCGCGGTCTGACACCAGGCGATCTGACCGGGCCAATTCTTTCACAGTTCCTCTGGAGTGATGTCCCATATGGCCCGGAGACGATCAGCCGACGGATCCGGACAGTGGTGCCAGGAGACGACTACCTGACAAAATTCCCGGATTGGTTGTCAGCTCAGATGAATACCGGCCAAAAATCACTTCCGAATCGATATGACACCGTGCCACGCTACATTAGAAATGGCCGTGACCTTGCTGAGTGGGTCCACCTTGACGTCTTCTTCCAGCCCTACCTGAATGCGGCCCTGATCCTGAATGGGATGAAGGCGCCGGTCGACGCCGCCAATCCGTATCTATCTTCAACCACCCAGATCGGATTTGCCACCTATGGCACCCCGCACCTTTTGAGTATTATGACGGCGGTTGCCGGAGTCGCGCTGCGGACAATCTGGTACCAGAAATGGTTTGTCCATCGCCGGCTCCGTCCGGAGGAGTTTGCGGCGCGTGTCCATAACCGACTGACCGGCCGCGCGTTCTATCCGATCAACGATGAGATCCTCAATTCAGCCGCGCCACAGGAGCTGGCACGACGTTATGGGACTGCGTTGCTCCCGATGGCCTATCCGGAAGGGAGTCCGACGCATCCGGCCTATGGCTCTGGCCACGCAGTGCTTGCCGGGGCGTGCACAACGATACTCAAGGCCTGGTTCAATGAAGAGTGGGTCATTCCATCCCCGGTGGTCGCCGATCGCGAGGGGCTGACGCTCGAAAAATGGGTCGGTGCGACGCTTACCGTCGGAGGTGAACTGAATAAGCTGGCCTCGAACATCGCGCTCGGGCGCAACATCGGGGGGAGTTCACTGGCGCTCAGATGCCAGCGAGTCACTCAAGCTCGGCGAATCGATCGCGCTCGCTTACATGGCCGATCTAAGCGGCTGCTTCAATGAACAGTCGAGTGGCTTTTCGCTGACTAAGTTTGATGGTGAGCGGATTACGGTCGCATAAACGGACTCCAGCAGACTGGGTCCAGGTGTGTGGTGGACGTTGACTACGGCATCAAAGACTTTCCCGGTGATCTGGTTTTCGTTCATGTAATGGTAATTGGCTCACGCAAAGACGCCGAGACGCAAAGATTTTTTGATGGAGACACATCCTTCATTTCTTCCCTCCTTTGCGTTTTGAGCGAAGCGGGCGTGGGCCCCCTTTGATGCCAAATAAAAAGGATCGACAACCTGATAGAGTATCAGGAACAGCAACAAAGAAAGGCGCGCGAATTTCAACCTTCGCGCGCCTTTCGCTCACCACTCCGTAATTTTCCGCTCCCGCTATTTCGGGTCGCGATTCCACCAGTACTGCTGGTCGAGCTTCTTCGGTGCCGGCTGGATCCGGTCAAGAGTCTCGCCATCGTAGAGTTCGCCATTCTTCATGACCGAGCGGATGGTATTGCTGTTCCGGATATCGGCCAGCGGATTCTGGTCGAGGATGACCAGATCGGCGAGCTTACCGGCTTCGAGTGAACCGAGATCCCGGTTGAGACCGATCGCCTCCGCACCAAAGATGGTCGCGCAGCGGAGCGCCTCGAATGGCGTCATTCCGCCGGACTGGAGTGCCCAGAGTTCCCAGTGGACGCCGATGCCCTGCATCTGGCCGTGGCCGCCGAGGCCGACGCGCCCACCGGCCTTGACGATCGCTGCTGCCCCCTTCGCGATGCCGGTGTGTCCGTACTCTTCCGGATGGAACCATTGCCCGCGACGCCGGAGCATGGTGTTGAGCAGATCGCGGGGAATGAAGCGGGCGAGCTTCTTGTTTCCGACGACATCGGTATTCTCGAAGAAATAGTTCTCCGTCCACGGTGCGCCATAGGCGACGAGGATGGTCGGGGTGTAGAAGGTCTTCGATTGGGCGACGAACTCCGCGATATCGCGGTAGAGGGGCTGAATGGGCAGTGAATGCTCATTGCCGGAGAAGCCGTCGATCATCTGCGAGAGATCGAGCTTCATGTCGAGCGCACCCTCTGTCGTCGGGGTTATCCCGAATTCGCGGCAGGCCTCGGCAACCCACTGGCGGACGATGCGGTCACCGGCGACATACTCCTTCAGCGTCATGGTCTGGTAGGCCTCTTTGTAACGCTTGATGAAGTTGCGTGTCGACTCCTTATCGTCGAGTCCGGAACGATCGAAGACGCCCGGGCCTGTCGTATAGACGCGTGGGCCAAGGATCTCGCCGGTCTCAACCAGGTCTGCGTAAGCGTAGACATCGGTCGTCGCGCTCTGCGGATCACGAGTGGTCGTGACACCATAGGCGAGGTTGGCGAGGTACTGCCAGACCTGCGTCTGGTGAACATCGCGCGGTGGCCACATGTGCGCGTGAACGTCGACAAGGCCGGGGATGATCGTCTTACCGCTGACATCGATTACACGGGCATTGGGCGGATAGGCGGGCGTCGTCTTCGTCGCCGCCTTCGACTT
>JBEIMN010000339.1:0-4327 GCA_040378705.1 Acidobacteriota bacterium | reverse complement strand
CGGAATCAGCGTTCACAATCAGCGGAATCCGCACTACCTGGCTGCGTGCTGCTTCAGCCACCGCAGACCTTTGCTGGTCAACCGATAGCGCTGAGTCGGGCTGCGTGGGGAATCTGGTTGTGTGCGTTCGATCCACTCATCTTCCAGCGCCGGGTTGAGGTAGTTTTTCCGGAACGCAGGGCGGTGGGACAACCTTAGGGCCTGCATCAGGTGGTTACTGCCCAGTTCGATGGTCCCAAGTGCGCGGATCAAAGCCGCTACTTGGTCGCCCACTTTATCCGTTGACAAAGCTTCACCGACGGCATCGCGCAACGCACCCAGCATGAACTCGACAAAAGGAGCTGCATCCGCCTGCTGATCAGCCACTGCGAGTGCACGGTAATAATCTTCCTGGCGAGTGTGGATTACCGTTTCTACCGGCAGGTAAGCCAGCAGAGGCTTCCATTTCCGTAGAATCAGGGTTTGCCACAACCGACCCATGCGGCCATTTCCGTCGGAAAATGGGTGGATGAATTCGAACGCGTAATGAAAGATGCAACTGGCCACCAATGGATGCTCGCTGGTGTTTCTTAGCCAATCAAGGAGATCGGCCATCAGCTGGGGGACTCGTTTAGCGGGGGGAGCCATGTGAACAAGTTGTTTTTCCCGGAAGATGCCGACTCCGCCGGATCGATATCGACCCGTTTCATCCACCAGCCCGCGCATCAACAGCTTATGCGCCGCCAACAGATCCGCTTCGACACTGGCGTCCCAATCTTCCATGGCATCGTAGGTCGCAAAGGCATTTCGCACCTCCTGAATCTCGCGCGGGTGGCCTAAAACGTGTTTGCCCTCGATCACGGCGGTCACCTGTTCAAGGGTGAGTGTGTTGTTCTCGATGGCTAGTGAGGCCTGGATTGTCCGGATACGGTTCTCCCGGCGCAGTCGCGGCTCGAGGCTCTGTTTGGCCAGTGCGGTGTAGCGGCCGAGGCTTTCGCCAATTTCGGCGACAATATTCACTATCGCGGGAGTGATGGTGTAAGGTGGCTGATATTTCATTTTCTCATTTGCCACTCTCGCCACTATCGCCACTGTCTACGATGCGAGGCTCGTGTAACAGGGTGACGGCTCCGTTGGGTGCGCCGGGAACACATTGAAAGAAAACTACCGCTGTCTTGTCAGAGAGCCATTATATAGCTTTAAACTTATCGGGTGCCAACCTGCTCAACCCACCTGGATCTTATTACAGTGAATATCGACGAGCGGGGCGGGCCAACCGGGGGGATTGTCGTGAGGAGAAGCAAAAAAGGCGCTGAGATCAGCGCCTTGAACGTCGTAACCAATTAATGATAACGAATCGGGTTAATGATAAAGAATCGGGACGGCGAGATTCGAACTCACGGCCTCTTGCACCCCAAGCAAGCGCGCTACCAGGCTGCGCCACGTCCCGTCAGATTGCAGATACCAACTCCACAAACTCTATTTATTAACATCGCCATCGAGCATTGTCAACAACTCCTCAGCCATGAGGCGCAACCGTCTGACGGTTTCCCGCGACAGCCTCGAGGAATGGGCGGCGTGGGGCTCCGCTGGTGGAGGGGGCGCCTCGGGTGCTGACGGGCGAAAATCATCGACGGTCGATCCGGGCGGGACGATTTTGAGTCGGCCTGAGCCGGATTTTCCATCGCTGGTCAATTTTCGTTTTGCGCCGGCGATGGTGAATCCCTCGTCGTAAAGGAGCTGTCTGATCCGGAGCGCCATCTCGACATCACGGCGGCGATAGGTTCGCTGGCCGGAAGGATTTTTCTGTGGTTGCAGCATCGGGAACTCGGTCTCCCAGTATCGCAGGACGTGAGCCTGGACACCGACCAGTTCACAGACCTCGCCGATCTTGAAGAATAGTTTATCTGGTATTTCAACTGGTTGCGGTTGCTGCATGATTCAGATGTTATGACGGGAGTTGATCGTAGTCAACAGGCAACTCGTTGGCAGGTTTATCGTTGGCAGCTTAATAGTTGGTAGCGATAATCGTGCGAGCCCGGTCATCGGGTTGTATCCCCGAGGCGTTGGATAAGTTTCGAGCGCATGATGGCGATCAAGGTCACTCCGGGGCGGGAGTTTTCGCGAGACAGGGTAATGATGAATGGGGGAGTACCCTCGACTTTGAAGACGACCTTATCGTTGCCACCGGCGATATCTTCAGCGATGGGAGAGCCGGCGATTTTCTGATAGTGCTCCCTGACCGTGGTGAAGCTGTCGGTGGTTGTCAGTTGAATGACTTCGTTGCCGAGGATGGCGACCGATTGCTGTGTTGCTGCGCCCGGATAGCGGTAATCATCGAGCGGGGTGGTCTTGTCTTCGCCGGGAGTGTCTGCGGTCGTCTCCGGAGGAAGGGGAGTAGTTGTTGTTGAAGGAAGCGGTGCGAGTTCTGTCTGTGCGCGGGCGATCTGTTCAAGTATCTGGCCGCGGGTCTCGGTTTTGAGTTGGTCGACGATTTGTGACTGCGGGCGTCCGGAGTGGGCAAGAGTGTAGAAAAGGAGTCCGGCGGTGCCGATCCCGATGGCGACAAGGAAGACGACGATCAGGCCAAAGGCCTTGCCGGCCGAGATTCTGCGTCGCACCGGGGTGTTGTGTGGTAAGGCAACTGAGGGTGGCGTGTAGAGTCGGCCAGTATCAGCGACCTCGACGCCGACACCATCGAGATACATTCCCGGCTGGTAAGGGGGCGGTGGCGCGAAGCGCGGATCGAAATTGACGGACTGCGGCAGCGTCTCGTCAGCCTCGGAGACGAGTCGGGTTCCACATTGGCGACAGAAACGAGCCGGACGATCGATCAGGACCTGACATCCCGGACAGTGCAACAGCATAACAAAACCTCACATACTTCGAATAAATTATGCTCAACTATCAAAAATACTCAGTGATGCCGGGGGGGGGCCGGCCAGGTGTGATTTTACAACACCTCGGCCGATTGTACGACAAATGATGCGATTTGTTCAGGTTAATCGTGACATATTCTGGCATGACATATTCAGCGATCGGGGTGGCGTTGATTGTGGCATTGTCGATTCGGGCTGCGGTGGCATACAATGGCACTTTTGCGGAAGGATTGGAAATGAGCAGAGAGAGAGCAGGATTGTCTGAAGTGTCTGGACAGTTTCGGCCATTTCAGGCGCCGTGGGGATTGAAAAACGGGCATGCGATGACGATTCTCGGCACGCTCCGACCGCGAAATTTCAGTCTCCTTAATCAGCCTGGGCATACGGTCCACACGGTGCGTCGCGAGTTCGCGACCGAGCCGGGGACGCGTGTCGTGGCGATCGCCCACACGCTTGAACAGGACAAAGGGCCAGATCAGAAGCCAGATCAGAAGCCAGATCGGCCATTGATGCTGATCGTGCACGGGCTTGAGGGCTCTGCCAGTTCGAGCTACATGCTGGGCACGGCGATCAAGGCGTGGCAAGCCGGGTTTGATGTTCTGAGACTAAACGTCCGCGGGTGTGGTGGAACGAGCCACTTATCGCCCAAGCTTTACCATTCAGGCCTGACGATCGACCTTGATCACGTCATTCGCGAATTGATCGAGGTCGATCGAGTTCGGCGAATCTTTCTGATCGGTTTTTCGATGGGGGCCAATCAATCATTGAAGCTGGCCGGTGAGTATGGGGCGGCTCCACCGCCGGAACTGCGTGGAGTTTGCGCCATCAGCCCTCCAATCGACCTCGAGTCCTGTTCACGGTCGATTCGGGAGCCGGGCAATCGTATCTATGAGGCGAGGTTCATCCGCAGTCTGGCGCGGACGATGCGCGAAAAGGACCGTCTCTTTCCGGGACGGTACGACCTCAGTTTACTGGATGGTATTCGTCATCTCTGGGATTGGGATGACAATTTCCAGCCCTACAATGGATTTCGAGATGCGCGTGATTACTATGCGCGAGCGAGTTCGATCGGGTATCTCGGGGCGATCAGTCTGCCGACGCTGATCATTCACGCCAAGGATGATCCCTTCATTCCATTTGAGCCGTTCACTGACCGGCGACTGGTGGGGAATTCCAGGATCGAGCTGATTGCACCGGAGCATGGCGGGCACGTCGCGTTCTGTGGAATTGGCCAGGCGGATGAGGATCGTGCCTGGGCGGAGAATCGGGCCGTTGAGTTCTGTCGTCGACTGGCAAGTGATCTGTGATTGGGTGACCGGGCTCGATGCGTTGGGTTACACCGCAGGTGGTGACCTGAAATCATTTGTTTTTAGTTTCCCCCGGCGGTTTTGCCCGGCGGTTTTGCCCGGCGGTTTTGCCCGGCGGTTTTGCCCGGCGGTTTTGCCCGGCGGTTTTGCCCGGCGGTTTTG
>JBEIMN010000338.1:0-4338 GCA_040378705.1 Acidobacteriota bacterium | reverse complement strand
TCTGTAAAGCGATTTTCGGTAAATCGCTCCCGGAAGGTTTTTTTTATCCGGAGGGCTCAATTTTCCCCCACTTGCCCAATTGTACGATTATATGGATCTATATTGATCCGGGCACTCTGCCAACCAGCGGCGATTTCTGATGCAGCCGGAAGCGATGAATCGAATGTTCGATGAACCGAATGTACTGAATTGGATCATTGGTGGAAGAGTACTGGTCGAATTTGTTCAATTGCCTTATATTCCTCTTCTGCGTGACTCTTCAGGAATTTTCAAAAGCAACGGCATATCCGATCGATTTTATGAGGAATGATATGGGTGGTTCACATAGTGTGTGGGGGCGAAGAAGACTATTGCTTCTGATCGGCGGACTTTTCCTCGCTTTTGGGGTTATGGATCGACGATCAACTCCGAATGCATCAGCGGTGATCAGATTCAACCGTGATATTCGTCCGATCCTTTCCGATAAATGCTTCATTTGCCACGGGCCAGACGCGACGGCAAAGAAGATCCGACTGCGCCTCGATTCCGAGACAGCGGCAACGACCGAATTCGGAGACCGGCGCCGGGCGATTGTTCCCGGCGATCCGGGTCGCAGCGAGATGATCAGGCGGATCACTCATCCGGACCAATCGATGCGAATGCCACCCGTCGGCTCCAATCACAGCCTGACGAACGCGGAGATCGAACTGCTGACCGAATGGATCCGACAGGGGGCAAAGTGGGAATCACACTGGTCATTCATTCCTCCCGTCCGATCCGAACTGCCGGCAGTCCGCAACAGGGACTGGCCCAGGAACGAGATCGATCACTTTGTGCTGGCGCGACTCGAACAGAACGGTCTCCAGCCATCCCCCGAAGCTGATCGCGCGACACTTCTTCGCCGCCTGTCATTCGATCTGACCGGACTCCCGCCAACCACAGAGGAGCTGGACGACTTCCTGAATGACAAGTCCCCGCTGGCCTACGAAAAAGTGGTCGACCGACTCCTCGGCAGCCCTCGCTACGCCGAACGAATGGCGTTCGAATGGCTCGATGCCGCACGCTATGCCGACACCAACGGATACCAGATCGACGGCGAACGCTTCATGTGGCGCTGGCGTGACTGGGTAATTGACGCCTTCAACCGCGATAAACCATTCGATCAGTTTACGATCGAACAACTCGCCGGCGACATGCTGCCCAATCCAACTCTCGATCAGCGCATTGCCACTGCTTTTAATCGGAATCACAGACTCAACTCAGAAGACGGCATCGTCCCGGAAGAGTACCAGGTCGAATACGTGGTCGATCGTGTCGATACAACCTCGACGGTCTTTCTTGGCCTGACAATGGGCTGTGCACGCTGCCACAACCATAAGTTCGATCCACTCTCGCAACGCGAGTACTACCAGCTATACGCCTACTTTAACAATATTCCAGAGGATGGGCGTGCCCACAACTATGGCAACTCTCCCCCGTGGATCAGTGCCCCGACAAATGAACAGCAGCGAAGACTTTCACAGCTCAACCAGCAGATCAGACTGGCAAGCCGGGAACTCACGACGGTCACTCGTGCCAATACCACGGCGATCGAGCAATGGGGCAGAGGATTGGCCGGAGGAGCCCCAAGACAGTGGTTTCCGAGTGACAACCTGATCGCGCGCCATTCACTGGACGAGGGAAGACCGATCGAACTCCTCGGGACTGTCGATCATATCGACATGTCGAAACCTGACGAATCTCTCGGTACACGCGAAAAACTTGACGTAACCACGACCGGCTACCGTGAGGGATCGCCACGCTTCGCCCCGGCTCCGACCGGTCAGGGAGCGGCCTTCGATGGAAAGATCTTCTTTGACGCTGGAAATATCGGCAACTTCAATTTTCGCGACCGACTGATCGACTACAAGGACCAGTTCGCCATCTCAGCCTGGTTTCTGGCCGAGAACGAACAGAGCGGCGCAATTGTCACCCGCATCAGAGAGACCAGCTACGAAAAGGATAACAATCTTCCAAAGGCCCGCGGTTACGGACTCTTTTTCAATAATGGCAAGCTTCATTTCAACATCGTCGGGGTATGGGCGGACGACTCATACCGCGTAGAGACGCTGGAGCCCGTCTCACTCAACCAGTGGCACCAGGTCGTCGCCGTATTTGACAGCACAAAGCCTTATGACCGGGCGCGGATATACCTTGATGGACGTGAACAGCGGCTCAAAATCAATAATGGCCGGCTGTTTCGAACCTTCAACGATGAAAAGGGGCTGCTCAGGATTGGCGGAGGCGGTGGCCCTGAATACCGCTTCCGCGGCCGTATCGACGAGGTACGAATCTTCAGAACCTCTCCGGACGACTCAACCATCGCCATGCTCGCCTGCCCGGATCCGATCGAGTCGATTGCCAGCATTCCGCCAGCACGACGAAGCGAGGGACAGCGACTTAAACTGCTCAATGCCTGGATTGAGCAGGCATCGCCGCCAGCAGTCAGACGCCGCCAGCAAAGCCTGACCGCCCTGATCAATGAGCGGCGGCGACTGGAGTCCCAATTTCCAACTGTCATGGTAATGGAGGAGATGGCGCAGCCGCGTCCAACCAAAATCCTGCGTCGTGGAGCTTACGATCTTCCCGGAGAATCGGTAACACCCGGTCTCCCGGCCTTACTGACAAACGGTCGAAACGAACAGCATCGAAACGAACAGCATCGGGCCCAACAGCCGCCGGCCAACCGGCTGGCACTGGCCAAATGGCTCGTCAGCAACGAGAATCCACTGACCGCACGCGTCACTGTCAATCGCTGGTGGCAGATGCTCTTCGGAACGGGTATCGTCAAATCGGTCGAGGATTTCGGACTGCAGGGCGAACTTCCCTCCCACCCGGAGCTTCTCGACTGGCTGGCAGTTGAGTTCAGAGATGGCGCAACAAAAAAGACTGGAGATCTCGATGGTTCGAAAAAATGGTCGGTCAGGCATCTGCTCAGGAAAATCGTCCTGAGCGCCACCTATCGTCAGAGTTCACGCCGGTCGATCAACACCGCCGACCCCGAGAACCGGCTGCTTGGTCGCGCCTCCCGAATGCGTCTCCCGGCGGAGATGATCCGTGATCAGGCTCTATCCGTTGCCGGCCTGCTGGTCGAAAAAACAGGTGGACCATCGGTAAAGCCATATCAGCCTGCAGACCTGCTGAAGGATCTGGTCTTCTCGAATATGACAAACTATCCGCAGGAGAAGGGTGAAGGACTCTGGCGTCGCAGTATCTACACTTACTGGCGACGCACAATCCTCAATCCGGGAATGCTCGTCTTCGACGCTTCCGCCCGCGAACAGTGTACCGTCCGCGAAACCAGGACCAATACACCACTACAGGCGCTCAACCTGATGAATGATGTCACCTACATCGAGGCCTCACGCCTGCTCGCCGAGAGGATGCTGAAAAGCGGCGCCCAGACTACCCAAAACCGGATCGCCTGGGCTTTTCGCACCGTCACCTCCCGCCAGCCCGAGGAAGCTGAACTGCGCATGCTCGAAAAGAGCCTCAACGCTCAGCTGGACCGTTTTCGCCACGACCAGCCGGCCGCCGCAAAACTGCTGACCATTGGTGAAAAGCGGAACCAGACGAGCCTCAATCAGGCTGAACTCGCCGCCCATACCATCATCGCCAGCCTGATACTCAATCTTGACGAGGCGATCACCAAACCCTGAGAGGCAGCAGGGAACCGCCACCCGTCAATAATCGTTCAAGCCTTAATCGTTCAATACCCGATCAATACCCGATCAATAGCAGGCCGGGGCTCTGTCTCGAGATTGGAAGCCGACTCAGGGCCGGCTTCCAATTACTGCCTCAATTTTTGACTCGAGGATTCTCGAGTTTGATCTTATCGAGCAGTGACCGCGCCTCACGAATTCCAGCCGGGTCCGTCGACTCACGAATGAAGGTGTCGAGCGATTTTACGGCCTCATCGTATCTCTTACGTCGATAATCGATCTGGCCAATCCGCAGATAGGCCTGCGTTACACTGCGCCCGCCAAGTTCGAGCGCCCTCCGCAATGCGCCCTCCGCCTCTGCATCCTGCCCCAGTTCAAAATGTGCACTTCCAAGCAGCAGCAGCGCGTTTGCACGATTGACCCACGTCGCTCCCGACGCGAGGGCAAGTGTCAGCTCTCGAACCACCCCGCGGTACCGCTCTTCACGATACATCGTCCGGGCGAGGACGTATCGCGTCTCCGCCTGCATATCCGGCGGGAGACTCTCGATCTCGGCAATCGCCCGCTGCAGAACCTCCACCGCGGCATCCCATTGCTGAATCTGAATCAGCGCCTCGGCCAGCGGCAGCCGGGTCCGCGTCAATGCTGGCTCCGCTTC
>JBEIMN010000337.1:0-4345 GCA_040378705.1 Acidobacteriota bacterium | reverse complement strand
GAAGTCGATTTCAACGATTGCTTCATCGTCAAAAAAATAGATGGCAAAATAGATGTAATATAACCTTGCACTTATATTACCTGAGGGTTATAACTGGTGATGGGGATAGCTATAGATGAAATGTGAAGTAGAGTTTACCGAAGAGTTTGAACGCTGGTGGGATTCCCTGATGGAGGCTGAACAGGAATCTGTTGCTGCCTCAGTGGGATTGCTTGAGCAGATGGGCACAAACCTTTCATTCCCGCATAGTTCCGGTATCAATGGATCAAAACATAGCCAGATGCGAGAGCTAAGAGTTCAGCATAAAGGAGACCCGTATCGGATTCTTTACGCTTTTGATCCTCGTCGATCAGCAATCTTGTTAATTGGCGGAAATAAGACCGGGGATGATCGTTGGTACAAAAATTTTGTGCCAAAGGCTGACAAGCTCTTTGATGAACATTTGGCTGGATTAAGGATGGAGGAGGGAATCTGATGGCAAAATCATTTCAGACACTGCGGGATAAAATGTCGCCGGAAAGCCGTGTACGAGCTGAAGCTAAAACGGGTGAGATGTTGATGGAATTGGCTCTCCAGGATTTGAGAAAATCGCTCAATCTCACGCAGGAGCAGGTAGCAGAGGCGATGAAGATGAATCAGGCGGCTGTCTCCAAAATGGAACATCAAACTGACATTTACGTCAGCACGCTCCGAAAATTTGTGACCGCACTTGGTGGAGAGATAAAGATAGTGGCAAGCTTTCCTGATCGAGAGGTCGTCATCAATCAATTTGACTGACAATCTCTCTGATCACTTTCGTCGATCCTGACCGAGAGTCCCCCTGCAAAATACAGCAAGAGATCAGCCAGGCGATTAATCAGAATCGTCATATGTCCTGGCGCCATACTTATCAATAATCTGAGCTGGCATCTGAACTGGCCCGGCAATATTTTCTCTGCCTGCGGGCCAAATCAGGTAAGAATTACCGTTCGGCATTAGAACGCGCCAGAAGGCAGGGGAGAGCAGGGGAGTGGGAATCCCCGCAATATCAATCCTGCCAGTCTATTACCAAAATAATCCCCAATTTTGCCGCTCTGGCACCCTGTTTGCACTATCCTGTGCGGGGCAACGAGATACCAGGTGGAGTCGTCCATCACGGTGTCGGGTGGTTACTGGGTGAGATAAGTAACCACTGGTTAGAGGCGCTACAAGTTCTCCACAACTGTAGCGCCTCTATTTTTTCCCGCTGTTGGATAGCCTCTCCTTGTCCTGACAGGACAAACGATATACCTTATAGTCCATATACGCAGTCTGTCCGGCTCTCGTCTGGCTGGAGCTTACAGGGGTGCGTCCAGGTCGTCTTCGCTGGCAACAAGGCCGTGAGGAGGTGACACTGCCACGGTAGTTGTCGGCATATCCCGATGTTGACTGGTGTCGGGGGACTTTTGCAGAGCTTATACAGAGATAAACTTGATGTGTCCGCGATAATAATTTTATTGTCATGTTTTGGATCATACCGTCGCTGGCACTGTCTGGTTAGTGTCAGGAATGCCGGGCGACCGTGGTATGCTTTTTGCTTTAAGTAGTATCCGGAGCGGGTTTGCTCCGGTACGAAAATTGTGTGAGATCCGGAACCTGCCAGATTCGTAACAATTGCATTATTTGCATCGAGAAGCAGGCTCTATGATTTTGGGTAGTGTGGTCGGCGCATAAATGTGGTCCAGCAATGGACTGCGGTGGGGGATGCACCGTACAACACGTGTATGCGCCGACCAGACTTCCCAAATTGGGGCCAAAGGCATTATCAGGCACGGCTTGGCCGAACTTGAGCTCAGAAACCGGGACATGAAAAAAACTGCCGTAAAAGAGGTAAAAGGTGAAGCAGTGATCTCCGAGCTGGTGACGGTCCCACTTGGTGATCGCAGCTATGATATTGAAATCTCCGGTGGAGCGTTGGCGAGAGTCGGAGAGGTCGCGCGGCGGACTTTTGGTGAGAAGGCAGAGCGCGTCGCGATTATCTCCAATCCGGTTGTCAGCAATCTTTATGGCGGCGAGGTTCTCAAGTCACTCCGGCAGGCAGGTTTCAAACCACTGCTACACCTGATTGGTGATGGTGAGCGCGCGAAGTCGATTCGAACTGCCGAACGGACCTGGAATTTTCTGATCGAGAATCGATTCGAGCGCCGGGAGGGGCTGATTGCCCTCGGTGGGGGAGTTGTTGGCGATCTTGCCGGTTTCGTCGCCGCGACCTACCAGCGTGGAATCTCATTTCTTCAAATCCCTACCACACTGCTTGCGCAGATCGACAGTTCGGTTGGCGGGAAGACTGCCGTCAATAGTCCACTTGGCAAGAATCTGATCGGGGCATTCCATCAGCCGGGGGCGGTCGTCATTGATCCGCTCGTTCTGCGGTCACTGCCACCGCGCGAATTTGGTGCGGGAATGTACGAGGCGCTCAAGTACGGCATCATCCGTGACCGCTCACTTGCCGTGTTTATCGAGGAGAACCTTTCACGTATTCAGGCCCTCGATCCGGAGTTTCTGACACCACTTATTGCCCGGTGCTGCCAGATCAAGTCCGATGTCGTGGCCGCTGATGAACGCGAGGGCGGACTGCGACGGATTCTCAATTATGGTCATACGGTTGGCCACGCGCTTGAAGCCGTTACTGCTTACCGTCGTCTCAAGCACGGCGAGGCGGTCGGTTATGGAATGAAGTGTGCGGCCATGATCGCGGCGGCGATGTCGATTCTGCCAAAGTCCGAGGCTGAAACCATCTGCCGGCTGACGGATGCGATCAGCCGGCGTCCCTCAATCGGTGACCTCGATGTCGGTGATGTCATCGCGGCGATGCGCCACGACAAGAAAGTTGTTCACGGTCGACTGCCATTCATTCTTCCGACCTCACTCGGAGAGGTCGTCGTTCGTGACGATGTTCCTCCCGCCACCGTCCGCGCGGCAGTGCGCAGGCTAATCGATGGCGCCTGACGAGAATCTTCTTTACTGGCATTCTGGCACACTCGCCGACTGGAAACTTCTGGAATCTTTATGACCGCAATTCAGATCAGAAAGCGTGACTGGACCAGCCGTTTCTCCTTCCTTTTCGTTCTAGCAATCACTGCGGTGTTTGGCTACCTGCTGGTTCTCTTTCTGCCATCCTGGCTTGGCCACCGGCAGATGCGTGAGACGACCGCGACAATCGTCCGTCGTGGCGCCTTGCAGAGACTGGAGATCGCAGATATTCGGGCCCAGCTTGTCGAGAATGCTCGCCTCTCAAGGCTTCCCGAGGATACGCGTATCGAGCTGGTTCGCGAGGGCCGCATCCTCTCTGCGCACATCTCCTACACTCGAACCATCTCGCTCCCTTTTTACGACTTCAAATGGCCGCTCGTGATCAACATCGTCGACACCGGATTGTAGCGTGACTGCAGTCAACCCTCTCCACGTCCCCACGATCAGCATCACAATCGGCATGCAACGTCGAAATATTTTCGGTGGCGTCGCCCACACGAATGCGACAATGGTCGACGCGAAAGGCTGCACCGAGCCCGAAATGACACGAATTCTGAGCAGCGGAACGAGGATGCCTGGGTGCGCGGGCCTCCGGCCCGCATGTCACCGGCACAGAGCCACTTGAGATAAAATGGGGCGGAGGAACTGCTGTCAGAGCTGAGCCTGGTGGTGGTGGTGAGTGGCACTGAGTGGCTGCGGTGAAAGGTGAAGACATGCGGGCCAGAGGCCCGCGCACCCAGGATTTCCACCCGCAAAATGCGATCGCCCTGGAAAAAATCAGATTCTTGCTATTTTTACTCTTTTGTCGTTAAAATCAACCCGTAAGATTTAACGCCAGAGCGTAACCACGGTTCAATCCGTTTACACCAATCCTCAAAGTTCAGGGAGCAAAATAGAATGGCCAGTCTTGACGAACTCAAAGCGAAGTATAACGCGGTCATCAACAAAGGGCACGAAGTCGGGTTGTCGGTTCAGAACCTCAACCAGGAAGGCGACAAGCTTCTCATTCGCGGCGTCGTCCCCTCCGACTATGCCAAGAACGAGCTCTGGGACGAGATCAAGAAGATCGATTCCAGCCTCGCCGATATCATTGTCGACATCAATGTTCAGTCCGGTCTCACCTACAAGGTAGTTTCCGGTGACACACTCTCCAAAATTGCCAAAAGATTTTATGGCGATGCCAATCACTATCACCAGATCTTCGACGCCAATCGCGATCAGTTGAGCGATCCCGATAAGATCAGGGTCGGCCAGGATCTGAAACTTCCATAAACCGGTCTATACCTTATCCTCTTCCGGCCAGTCTTCTCTGGCCACGCTGGTCACCGCTACCGGAAAGAGAAGGGGAGTGCCG
>JBEIMN010000336.1:0-4372 GCA_040378705.1 Acidobacteriota bacterium | reverse complement strand
CGGGCGCTGACAAATCGCTTGCCGTTCTTCGGTGAAATTTGAGTCGATAAACAGGTGGGGTGAAAGGATAAGGGTGACGAGTTGATGAGGATTCTGATCATCGGAAGCGGTGGACAGCTTGGGCAGGCGTTTATGGAGAGTGAGACGGAGCACGAACTGGTGCCGGTCACATCGGCCGAGCTCGACATTACGCGGCTGGACGAGGTTCGCCGTGTGGTTGGAACGATCAGACCGACGGTGATCATAAACTGCGTGGGCTTCACCAAGGTGGATCTCGCCGAGACCGATCCGACCAGTGCCTGGCGCGTCAATGCAGTTGGTCCGCGCAACCTCGCGATCGCGACCGCCGAGCTTGGCATTCCGCTCGTCCATTTCTCGACCGATTATGTTTTTGATGGATGGGCGGAGCGGCCATACCACGAATACAACGCGACCGCGCCGCTCTCTGTCTATGGTAAAAGCAAGCTGGCAGGCGAGCAGGCAGTGATCAGCCTGACGCCACGCCATTACATCATCCGGACTGCCTGGCTCTATCATCACCAGCCGGGGCCGAATGGCAATTTTCCGCTGACCATGCTCAGGCTCGCCACCCGTGGTCAGGTGAGGGTCGTCAGCGATCAGTATGGTTCGCCAACCTATGCGCCGCATCTGGTTGCCGCAGTTCTCGAACTGATCGGGACGTCGGCTTATGGGACGTATCATCTTGCTGGGCACGGTGGCACGAGCTGGTACGAGATGACGCTCCGACTCTACAAATGTTTCGACCTGACGGTTACGGTTACCCCGGTGGCGACGGCTGAGTTTCCACGCGCGGCGCCGCGTCCGCACTATGCTATCCTGACCACGATCCAATCGCCTGAAATACTCCTCCCACCCTGGGAGAATGGTCTCGAATCGTTTGCGCAACGGGTAAAAAAAGGCTCTTGAAATTGGGGGGATGATCGTTCACCATACTTTGAGCCCAATTGCCGGGCCCCTCGCCGGTGTAGCTCGTCAGGCGACCGCTGGGGCGGGGCGAGGCTGGAACTAATTCTGGAACTAATTATTGAAGCGTGCCGAAAATTATTGAAACGGGTTGCCTGAAACAACTGAGGTATCAACTCTTGAGACTGAGACTGAGATTCTTCATTCTGCTGCTGATCTGCGTCGGGATCGTCACTTTTCGGACAGGCTCTTCGGTCATGAGAGCGCAGGGCCCTGCGGCTGGCCCGGGCGTCCTCGATCTGGAGCGCGATGATCGACCGGAGACAAATTACATCATCGTGCGGACAGCGGACGGGACGGCGTGCCGACCGATGTCCCGCGAAGAGGCGGAGTCTTCGCGAATGGATCGCGGGCGAGACGGTCTGCGTGAGCTGTCGCCGGTCGGGGGAGTTCCCAGCCGGGTGGCCTCTGCTGGCCAGACTGGCCAGACTGGCTTAAAGATCATTCTGCGTGGCACCTCACAGCTTGAGAGTAACGCGACGGCGAAGGCGGCTTTTCTGCGTGCGGCCGCCTTCTGGGAATCGGTCATCCTGACACCGATTACGGTGGTGATCGATGTCGATTTTGGCTCGACGCGTTTTGGCACTCCATATCCGTCATCGAATGTCATTGGCTCGACATCGGGCCAGACACTTGGGCTTTCTGATCTGTACAGCAGCTTCAGGTCACGGCTGATCGATAACGCGACGACATCGCAGCAGCTCGGGATTTTCAATGCGCTTCCGGTTGGAGCATTGCCGACCGAGCTTGGGAGCACGACGGCGGTCTTTACTTCATCGGCGGTTCTGCGGGCGCTCGGCTTCATCAGTTCGACGGCCGATCCGGGGACGGAGGCGGCCAACTATGGTCCACCGCCATCGATCGGCTTCAATTCGAACTTTCCCTTCGATTTCGATCCGTCGAATGGAGTCGATTTCGACAAGATCGATTTCAATGCGACGGCAGTTCACGAGATCGGCCACTTTCTTGGATTCACATCTTACGTGGGTCAGAACGAACTCAGTCCGTCATCGGTGAGAGTCAACGTCTGGGACTTCTACCGGTTCCGTCCGGGGGTGAACAGCGACAATTTTGCGACCGCGCCGCGGTTGATGATGGCCGGGGACGAGCACGCCCATTTTGCAGGGCTCAATGAATCCGGGCTCTCGACGGCACGGCTTGACGGCCAGCTCGGGGATGGACGGCAGGCCCCGCACTGGAAGGACGATTCGCTGACCGGCGAGCTGATTGGAATCATGGACCCGACAGCGGCTAACGGAACGCGGGACGAGGTATCGGCGCAGGATCTGCTGACGCTTGGCCACGTCGGTGATCAGATCCAACCCGGGGTGACGGTTACGGAACGGCTCGGGGTTGATGACAATTCGATCAACAGCTTCCCGGTGGTCAATGGGGCACTGGCGGTCAACCGGTTGACGCCGAGTCGATACCCGGCAAGGGTCAGGAGCCTGCTGGTTCGAATACCCTTCGTCGTCGATCAGCCGACACCGGGCAGGGCGCCGCTGCGGATCGTGGTCTTCGGGGACCCGGGGGCGACGGGCCGGCCACCGGCCAACCCGCAGTTCCTCTACGACCAGACGGTGACCATTCCGGCAATCAGCAGTGGGCGTTTCGTTGAATTTACGATCGATGGGCCGCTGATCGAATCGGGTGACTTTTATGTTGGCGTCCAGTCGCTCACCACTCCGGTTGGAATTGCGATCGACACGAATGGGGTGGATGCGAAGCGATCCTTCGTTTCGCAGAACAATGGGGTGAGCTTTCAGCCGCTCAACACGCTGGTTGGCGGGACGGGTTCGGCCAATCTGATGGTGCGAACGGTGGTCAGTTTTCCACTTTCGGCGACGCCGGTTCCGGTGCTGAGCGGGGCGACACCGTCGGTTCTGCCGATTGGCGGGGTGGAGCAGAAGCTCTATCTTCGTGGCACGGGTTTTCAGCCGGGTTCAGTGGCACGGATCAATGGCAGCGACCGGAGTACGCGTTATCTCAGTGGTTCACTGCTCGAGGCGACGCTGACGGGGGCCGATCTTGCCAATGCCGGGAGTGCCGCGCTGACGGTCTGGACCGGCGGCTCACCGGGAATTGGCTCGTCAGCACTGACGCTGACGATCGGCCTCAATAATCCGACACCGGCCATTACACGGCTCGACCCGCCGGGGGGAGCGCTCGGGAGCGAGGGCGGGCTGATAAATATTTACGGTTCAAATTTTACTCCGCTCTCGCGCGTTCGTCTTGGCGGTGTCGAGCGGTCGACAGGGTTTGTGAGCAGCCTCCAGTTGACGATGACGCTCCAGGCGGCCGATCTCGCGCAGGCGGCCCCGCTCTCATTCACGGTCTCCACGCCCACTCCGGGTGGTGGAATCTCGAATGAGGCAGTCTTTACGGTCGCGGCCTGCACCTATTCGCTCTCGACGCTGACGCAGTCCTTCACCGCCACCGGTGGCGCAAATGGCGTGACACTGACGACCAGCAGTCAGGTCTGCCCGTGGAATGTGACATCCGACTCATCGTGGCTATCCCTGATCAGGCCCGGATCGGCCACCGGCACGGGGAAATATGCCATCTACTTCAGTGTTGCGAGAAATGATGGAACTGATGCACGGGTTGCGCGGTTGGTGATTGGTGGTCAGACGATGACACTGCGCCAGGCCGGGCAGCTGACATCGGTCTCAGCGGCGAGTTATTCATCAACGCTCTCGCCAGAGGGGATCGTCGTCGGTTTCGGGACGGGACTCGCGAAGGCGACCCAGGTGGTAACCGCGTTGCCATTGCCGACGTCACTTGGCGGAACATCGGTCAGTGTTCGTGATTCGCTCGGCGTCAGCCGGACTGCCGCGCTCTTTTATGTTTCGCCGCAGCAGGTAAACTATCTCTCCCCAGCCGGGACCGCGGCCGGTGCGGCGTTGGTCAGTCTGTCGGTGGATGGTGTAGTAGTCGCGACCGGGTCGATCACCGTCACCTCCGTCGCGCCATCACTCTTTTCCGCCAACTCGAATGGAAAGGATGTCGCCGCCGCCAATCTTCTTCGAGTGCGGGCCGATTCAACACAGGTTTATGAGCAGGTTGCTGCTTATAGCGGCGCAGAGCGGCAGTACGTCCCGCAACCGATCGATTTCGGACCGGCGGGGGATCGCCTCTTCCTGGTGCTCTTCGGCAGTGGGATCCGTGGCCGGAGCGCTCCCGGCGCCGTGACGGTCAGGATTGCCGATCTTGATATCAAGCCGGACTATGCCGGCGCTCAGCCGAGTTTCGTCGGGCTTGATCAGATCAATTTTGAGATTCCGCGCAGCCTGAAGGGACGGGGGCTTGTCACAATCTACCTGACAGTCGATGGCAAGCAGTCCAATCAGGTCACGGTCAATATTCTTTGAGCGGCGGCAGATTGCGG
>JBEIMN010000335.1:0-4374 GCA_040378705.1 Acidobacteriota bacterium | reverse complement strand
GCAACGCGAACTCCGTTCCAGAAATTCGATCTGGTGAGCGTGGAGGTTGTCGAAGTCGAGCGCTTCGCGGCGCGTCGTCTTTGCGTCATAGAATATGGCACGCCCATCCGGCGCGAGGACCCCGCCATAATCCGGCTCAGCCTTTGCCTCCGGCACAAACTGTCGCCAATCGACAGCGGTTCGCTCTCCTGTGATCCTCGAGAGCGAACCGGCCGGAAGTCGCGTGCCCCCGGCGTCGATCGCTGACGGAAGCGGCTGACGGGCATCTGGTCTCCTGACGAGGTACTTGCCAGGGATCGCCTTGCGTGTGATGCAGGCACGCCCGAGCCTTTCGTACGCATCGTTCGTACGGTTGATCATCTCCTGGAATCCGCTGCCGGTATCTGCGCCACGTCGTTTGATGACCATTGATCACAACCGAAGCGACCCGGGCCTGCCGGATCGGGAAACGTCATACCGTCTTACCAGATCAGATGGCCAGATGGCCAACTGGCCGCCTGGCCGTCTTGATGATCGGGCCTGCAACGCTCATCCCTAATCTTCGAGGGCGTCGTCATCGACCTCGAAATTGGAGGCGAGCTTCTGAACGTCCTCGTGATCATCGAGCGCGTCGTAAATTTTGAGCATCTGGCTCGCCGCGGCCCCTTCGAGCTTGATAGTATTCTGTGGAATCATGGTCACTTCGGCGGAGAGAGGCTCGATTCCGGCCTTTCTGATTGCGTCGAGGACGACGTGAAAATCGTCCGGCGCAGTCAGCACCTGGTAGGACTCGCCATCACTGACCATGTCCTCTGCTCCCGCCTCGAGCGCCAGTTCGAGCATCTCGTCCTCACCCTTTGCGGTGGCGTCGATGATGAGCTGCCCCTTCTTGTTGAACATCCAGGCGACGGATCCCGATTCGCCAAGATTTCCACCATTCTTGGAGAGAATGTGGCGAATCTCAGAGACGGTTCGGTTGCGGTTGTCGGTCATGACATCGATCATGATTGCAACGCCATTCGGACCGTAGCCTTCGTAGGAGATCTCTTCATAGTTCACGCCATCAAGCTCACCCGTTCCGCGCTTCGTAGCGCGGTCGATAGTGTCGTTGGGCATGTTGGCGGCCTTGGCATCGTTGATCGCCTTACGCAGACGGGCGTTTGTGATCGGATCGCCACTCCCGCCGGCGCGTGCCGCTACGGTGATCTCCTTGATCAACTTGGTGAAGAGCTTTCCGCGCTTGGCATCGAGCGCACCCTTCTTGTGCTTAATCGTGTGCCATTTCGAATGGCCTGACATAGGTCGTACCTCGATTGAGAGAGATTGATTGACAAATAAGTTGGCAATATAGCACGGCAACAAGCCTCCGGTAAAACCCCAGCGGCTTGACTATTAAGTCAGATCCGGACACGATCTGACCGATGGCGGAATCACTTTACGAAAAGATCATGCAGCGGGCATTTCGGCTCCTCTCGTACAAACCACGAACGATCGTCGAGATGCGTGGCCGGCTGCTCGAGAAAGAGTGGGCAGACGCGGAGACGGTTGAGCTGGTCATCAATCGGCTGCAGGAACTGAACTATCTCAACGACGAGACCTACGCGTCCAACTTCGCCAGCTCCAGGCTATCGATGAAGCCACTCGGTCCGGCGAGGCTCCGGCGCGACCTCCAGCTCCGGAAACTTCCACCGGAGACGGTCGAGGCGACGCTGACCGAAGCCTATGCCGAACGGCCGGAGGAGGATTTGATCGCCTCCGCGCTGGCAAAGCGTATTCGCCTCAAGGGATTCCCCACCGACCGTGCCGGGCGCGGCAAGCTGATCGCGTGGCTGATGCGCCGCGGATTCTCCTACGATCTGACGATGAGAAAACTCCGCGAGATCAGCGGACGAAATCAGGACTCAGCAGATCAGGATTCAGCAGATCAGGACTCAGGGCCGGATGACGATCAGCCTTTCGATTCGGCACAATAACCCATCTTATGGTCGTGGCAGGGCGAATACAAATATCGCCGACTGCGAGGCAATGGCCACATACTGCCGACCGGCGACAGCATAGGCCATGGGCGAAGCGACTATTCGCGCG
Organism: Acidobacteriota bacterium; assembly: GCA_040378705.1. Lineage (GTDB taxonomy): Bacteria > Acidobacteriota > Blastocatellia > RBC074 > RBC074 > CAIOZW01. The sequence continues at coordinate 2,310 of JBEIMN010000335.1, read as the reverse complement.
CCAGTGTAATAGTGCCACAGATACTTGCCGTTGCGCCCATCTAGTGCAATCAGATTCCCATCATTCGACGAAGCGAAGACTACACCGCCGGCTGTCGCCAGGACTCCGGTTGACGATGCTCCAATGTGGAGCGGAAAATTCCATTTGACGGCCCCCGTCAGCGCGTCGAGCGCGCGGACAAATCCAGGCGTTCCGGAAGAATCGACCTCAGCGCCGCCCCCGGTATACCCCTGTCCCGGAATCGGACTTTTGGTAAAACTGGTGTAGGTGGCACAGGCTTCCCGGACGGAGACAAGAAAGTTGCCGGTGGCCGGATCGTAGGAGGGCGAGCCCCAGTTTGCGGCTCCCGCGGCATCCGGACAGACGTGGGTTCCCTGCGGTGTTGGAGCGGTATCGGGCAGCACAATCGGCCGACCAGAGGCATCCAGTCCCCGTGCCCAGGTCTGTTTTGCGAATGATTGGCCGCGCAAAAACTGACCGGTTACCCGGTCGAGGACATAGTAAAAGGCGTTTCGCTGCGCCGTAACAAGCAGTTTACGCTTCTGTCCCGCGATGACGCCATCGATGAGCATCGGCGTCTGGTTGGCATCCCAATCGTGAACATCGTGTGGATTGAACTGAAACCACCATCTCATGCGGCCTGTATCCTCGTCGAGAGCGACGACCGAGCAGGAGTAGAGATTATCGCCACCGCGGACAGACCCATCGTAATCGGGCCCGGGATTGCCGGTTGTCCAGTAGATTGTCCGTGTATCGTGGTCATAGGTGCCGGTCATCCAGGTCGGTGCGCCGCCAAAATCGGCGGCGGATTCCGGTTGCCAGGTTTGGCGATTGGGATCTCCCTTCTGTGGGACGGTGTGGGTTCGCCAGAGTCTGCGGCCACTCGCGGCGTCAAAAGCGTCGACGTATCCGGTCAGTCCGCATTCACCGGAGGTGACACCAACAATGATCTTTCCATCGATTGCGAGTGGGGCGTGGGTATTGGTAAGGCCTTTGCGATAATCGTCCTGCTCGACATCCCAGATTACGCTGCCGCTTTTGGCATTGAGCGCAACCAGATGCATGTCGAGGGTGGCGAGATAGAGTCTGTCACCGAGAACCGCGAGCCCGCGGTTGGTCATGACAGTGCAGTGGCTGGCAACCTTGGGCAGGCGACGCTGATACGTCCAGACAGTCTGGCCGGTTCGTGCGTCAAGCGCGGTCACATTGTTGAGTGGCCCGGTAACGAACATCAGCCCATCGACCACGATTGGTGTTGTCTCGACGGTCGTTCCCCCGAGTTGCGCCGTCCAGGCACTCCGGATTGAGGAGACATTTTGCGGCGTAATCTGCTTCAGCCCGGAGTAGTGCCGCCCGTTGAGATCGCCCCAGTAGGTTAGCCAGTTGTGCGGTTCGGCAGCCGCGTTCCTGAGGCGTGAAAATGTAACATTGAAATCGACTGCCGGCCGCCATTCCGCGGGGGGATCGTAACCTGGCGCCGAGTTGAGAAGAAAGGCGAGCAGATCGTTCCGCTGTTGCGCCGTCAATTTTGGATGTGGCTGATCGAGGGGCTCGATGGTGATCCCACGCTTATCGAGAAGATGCCAGCGGCGCTGCTGATCGAGCAGCTGAAGCGTGAAGGTATCCTCTCTCCGCCTGATGCCACGGATCATGCCACGTATTATGGCAGAAGAACCAGTCCGGACGGTCAGCCATCTGATCGGTGACTCCATCGATTGTATAACCTGCGCCGGCCGCATTCGGGCGCGCAAGTCCGTCAAATCTCCGCCGAGGATGTCACCACGCCCGCCGAACATATGGCATTGGGCACACTGAGCCGCGCCGAAGAATTGCTGGCGCCCACTGGCGACGTCCCCATTCGGCTGAAGGCTATTCGAGTTAACCGTGAGTGAACGCAGAAAGGTGACGATCTTTCGCGCATCAGATTCGTCAAGTGGGATGGCGGGCATCTGCGTGCCGGGAATCCCCTTGAGCGTATTGCGGATGATCTCTTCGTCGGTGCTGCCGTGCTTCCACTGTCCGCTGGTCAGGTCAGGCCCACGCCCACCCCGCGCGGTATCGCCGTGGCAGGCCGAACAGTTCTGTGAAAAGAGCTTTGCCCCCTCGGCAATGTTATTGTCAGGATGCTGGGGCAATACTGTCACCGCGCTGATAGAGATCAGAAATGCAAATTTCAGGATCAACTTCTTGGGGTTCTTCGGGTTCTTGGGGGTCATCGGGGTATCTCTATTCTGTGAACATATTCCGGAGTGGAGAACTCCGGCACCGCCCACAGCGACCTGAGCAGTTTAACCGTGATGACGTGGTACG
>JBEIMN010000334.1:0-4375 GCA_040378705.1 Acidobacteriota bacterium | reverse complement strand
GTCATCGTCGCCGCCGAGTAGCTGATCTTTCGATCCCCAAGCCTTGCATAAAGAAACGAAGCGTCGGTTTCGAAGTCACCGTAGCGGACACGCCCAAGATCGTAACGGTATCGCGGACCAATCGTCTCCCGCGTCAGATCAAGGTCGAGGTCGAGCTTGACTGCAATAACCTCCCGCACACCATTCTCTTCCAGTTCGAGCCCGATCGCCCTCCCTGGCCGATCGACTTCGAGCAGCCGGAACCGGGGAGCCCCCCCCGCTACCTGACGATCATGCGGGTATAATACCGTCACGAAATATTCCATATCCCCGGAATTGTAATAACCCGAGACCGTCTGGTATATCGCCGTCTCATCCTGAAAATGGCGCGAGATCGGAAATGTCCCAATCTGCTTTCCCGATCCATTCTCGGGAAAATTTATCCGCAACGATCGGTTATTCGGCAGCGTATCACTCCCAATCTGATCGATCGCCGTCTCGAAGCTCTGCTCGTCAACCTTTTCCACTTTCCGTGTATGCCACAGATTTGTAAAAGTGAAATAGTCGCTTCGCAGAACTTTTACCCCATCGACGACGACGAAGCAATCGCGATTTTTAAGGTAGATGACTGTCCGATCCGAGGTGTAGCCAAGCTCCTCATCGATCAGCCGTGAGCGGCTGGCATCAACATCTCGGAGCTTCAGAAAATCTATCTTCTGCGTCCGGACACGGCGATACGCCCCTGAATTGCGGAGGAAATCGTAGACACTCTGCGTCTTGTCACGCCTGTTCTTCCGCGCGACGACCCGATTGTGAAAGTAATCGGCGCGCCAGGCCCCGTATTGACCGCTTGGCAGATCCGGTCGATACCCCCCATCGTGGAGCAGCACCGAACCGCCACTCATCAGCAACGAGATCGAATTCTCGTCCGCATGGCCATGGTGCATCTTCTCTTCCTCGACCGAGATCGTCTGACGCAGATAGTCGCGACCAAGACGCCCGCCATCCCCCTCGTCCCGATAATTGAGCAGCATCATCGTACTCGTCGCATCCCAGCCATTCCGAAAGACAAATTTCTTGCCGACCAGGTCATCGAGGAGATCCTGACTGCCGCTTTTCGGCGGCTCCGCCGCAACCTTGTCATCCGCCCAGCGATGAGCATCGGTAAAGGCCGATCCAATCACGGTGTTCATCGCCAGCGCTTCATTTCCGCCAGCCGCCCGAAGCTGCCGCGCCAGCGCGCGCCGCGTCAACTCTGCCGCCACATACTTGTATTGCGGATTACGGAAGATCGTCGCCGCCTTCTCATAGACCGGAACAAACCGCTCCCATCCACCATTCCAGTGCGAATCGCCGAAATCGGCCAGATTACCGTGCGGCGTCAGCAGTTGCACGAAATAGTCAAGGTAGTAACGAACCATCGGTGACTGCAGAACATCCTCCCGCCCGGAAATATCGGCATAGGAAAATACGGAGTAGAGCCAGATGCCATGGTAGCCCGTCGCATCCTCGATCTCCCACTTACCCAGGCTGTCCGAGGCAAGCGTCTCTGCCATCTGCTTCCAGCGCGCCGCATGCGGATGATTCGGAAGCGCAACCGCCCCATAGTAAAGGCTCTCCGCACGCAGCATCGCACGGTTGTGCGCCCCCCATTCCGGGAAGTAGAAGGTATGATCAAGGCTGTAAGCCAGGTCGCGCTCGATCTTCTCGCGTGACGCCGCGTCGACAACACCACTCCGGCTGATTCGCATGTAGGCCCGCGCGTAGGGGGGCATGATAAAGAAATTGGCTATCGCCGGCACCCCATTGCGATACTCGATCCGCTTTGCCGCGTACTCCGGCGGAATCACGGCACGCAGGTCACCATAACCTGCCAGCAGCTCGCGCACCTGCTCGGCGTAGAGCTTCTGTCCCGTCTCCTGATACAGATAACCAAGCAGGTCGGCGAGGTAGATCGAATTTCCAGGTGAATCATAGCCCCACAATTCACTCAGCTTCGTCGTCTTCTTCCAATCCTCGACAATTTTCGGATTAATCGCCGCGCCGTGCTCGGCGGCGATTCGGATCAGCCGCAGATACTCACTCTTTGGCGTCTGTGCCTCACCACGGAGACTGCCATTGATCAAAAAAGCCCCCACCAGCAGGGCCTGAAATATGGTACAAATTTTCCTCATGCCTTTGACTCTTCCGGTAATACTATTGCAATTCGCCGGTCGGAACCGACATCTCGACCATCTGGTAGTCGCCTGAAACCTCGGCCCCAACCGTGTGAACACGATACTCCGCCCGTAGTTTCATATCTGACCGCAGCGAGTGATAGACGCTGCAGTACTTGAAGATCGAAAGGTTGATCGCCCGACTCAGCTTGTCGGAATTGATCCCATCACCCCAAACGTCGAACCGCAGCACTGCCTCGGTATAGAATTTCGGGTCCGTTTCGTTGCGAACACCATCGATCGTCATCTCGAAGCGCGCAAGCGGCGTCCGGACCTTCTCCATAATCACGACGATATCGATCGCCGAACAGCCACCCAACGCCTGCAACAGGAGATCCATCGGACTTGGACCAGCCTCCTTACGGCCGTCCATAACGATCTGACATCCGGTTCCATTGGTCGCCGTGAAGGCCTTCCCACCCGTCCAGTTAAGTTTTACATTGACAGTTTCCATAATCTCTCCTTATCTCCCTGAGATGTAAACATTCCTTCGTTTCAATTAATCAGTCCTTGTTCGACACCGGCGTCAAGCGCCGGCGCCTCCTCCTCCAGATTCCATATCTCGTAAAGTGATCGCGGCGTTTCAGTCACGAATCGTGAGGGGCGATGGAGGATCGTCTGCCGTGAACGATCCGATTCGACCATTGGATAACAGACATACAGTTCATCCCGCGCCCGTGTCAGTGCGACATAGAAAAGGCGCCGCTCCTCCTCTTCCCCTTCCGGCTCGCGCAGACTGCGCGCCGCTGGCAACCGACCATCCGCCACCCAAAGTATAAAGACCGCCTGCCACTCGAGCCCCTTTGCCTGGTGAATCGAGGAGAGCGCGACACGCTCGTCCTCCTCCCCTCCCATCACCACATCCTCACCCGTTGTCCCACCGGGTGTAGAGAAGCGCTCAGTATTGACCAGCGAGAGCTCGCTCAGAAACGCCTCTGTCGATTCAAACCGAATGGCAAAGGTCGCCAGCTGCCGTAAATCCTCCTCGCGCGACTCTGCATTCTCGAAGTTCGCGCGGAGATATTCTCCATAACCGTGACCAAGTATCAACTCGATCTGCCGTGCCGGTGAATCGATCGTCTCCGGCGCCATCAGCGCTGTCAGCAGCGCCGCAAACTCGCGCCACCCGGCCGCCGCTCCGCGCGGCAAATTGTCGATCAACTCGTCGGCACGTACCAGCGCCAACGGCGCCTCTGCCACCGCCAGCCGCTCCCAGATCCGTCCGGCTGTCGCCTGACCAACTCGCGGTATCAGCTTTAAAACCCGCTTCCAGGCCAGCTCGTCACGCGGATTGACCAGCAACCGCAGATACGATGTCACATCCTTGATGTGCGCCTGCTCAAAAAAACGGACCCCGGAACGCACCTCATATGGAACTCCACGCCGTGTCAGCTCCAGTTGCAGCTCCATCGCATGGTAATGGGCACGATAGAGCACCGCGATCTCACTGAGCGGCACCCCCTCGTCGCGCAGCTCAAGTATTCGTGCCGCCACAAAAGCCGCCTGCTGATCGGCATCCCGCGCCGGAATCAGCGCCGGCACAAAGTTCCGACTCGGCCGCATCGCCTGCAAATTCTTCGGAAACTGGCGCCGATTGTTCGCAATCGACGCATTCGCCAGCATGATTATCTCCGGTGTCGACCGATAGTTGCTCTCAAGCCGGAAGACCTCCGCCTCCGGATAGCGATCCCGAAACTGATAGATGTTGGCGAAGTTCGCCCCCCGCCAGCCAAAGATGCTCTGCGCATCATCCCCAACAACCATCAATCCGCGATGCTTCTCCGCCAGCAGATCGACAATCTCCGACTGCAACGAGTTCGTATCCTGATACTCATCGACCAGAATGTGCTGAAACTGATCCTGATAGACTGCGGCAATCTCCGGCTTCTCCAGCAGCAGCCGCTTCCAGTTGACGAGCAGATCATCATAATCCATCGCATTCCGCTCCAGCTTCCGCCCCTGGTAGAGGGTGTCAACACGCCGGATCTGCGCCGTCAGCAGCTCGAAGTTCGGATAGCGCGCCGCAATCACCTGCTCGAGCGGCGCATCCGTGTTGGTCGCGAAACTGAACATCTCCCGCAACACCTCCCCCTTCGGAAAGCGCCGCGCCCGGGTATCAATCGCCGCCTCGTCGATGCAGAGATCGATCAGATCGCTCGAATCCTCGGCATCAAGGATCG
>JBEIMN010000333.1:0-4383 GCA_040378705.1 Acidobacteriota bacterium | reverse complement strand
GTCTCGTCGACCACTTCTCTTCGACATAGGCTCCAATCCCCGGTGCGGCATAGAACATTCGATCCCGTGCCGCATGGTAGACGATGCCGAGTCGCGGGAGACCGTCGATTGTCAGGCCAATCTGAACCGAGAATTCGTCGATCCGATCGACGAACTGCTTCGTTCCGTCCATCGGATCGATCATCCAGACCCGGTCACATCGCAGTCGTGATCCGTCATCCGGCAGCTCCTCCGAAAGGATTCCGTCACCGGGAAAGGCTGTCGACAGCTTATCGACCAGCAATTTGTTGGCGGCGTGATCGGCGGCCGTCACCGGATCATCCTCGCCTTTCCACTCGACAGTCGTCTCACCACGGTAATATTCCATCAGCAGATGACCCGCCTCACGGGCGAGGGTTTTGGCGATCCCGAGTTCATTTTCGAGTGGACTCATTCTTTTACTCCATTGTTTGATAGTAATTTACAAGTCTACTCCATGCCGCACCAAATCAAAAATGGGCCGTTCAGACCTGACCGTTCGCCCGCACAAATGGGTCGAGTAGTGTCAGTAATTAGCGGTTTGACTTAAATTGGAGCGGTTTCTATACTGAAGTTCCGATCACAGACGTGAGGACTCTCGATGGCCATCTATGATGTTACAGTTCCGATCTCGAACGATCTGCCGGTCTATCCGGGAGATCCGCCGGTGGTTGTCACGCCGCTGATGACCTTTGAGTCGGGCGACATCGCGGCTGTCTCGCAGATCTGTTGCAGCACGCACGCCGGGACGCACATCGACCCACCCGCACATTTCATTCCGGGAGGAATGACGATCGATCAGATTCCACTCGACAGACTGCTTGGGCCGTGTCGAGTTCTCGATACCGGAGATATTCCGGTGATCACCGCTGAATGGCTCGGCGGGCAGGAACTCGATGGTGTGACCCGCCTGCTGTTCAAAACGCGCAACTCGACCTTCTGGCCGCGCGAGCAGTTCTTTCATCCTGACTTCGTCTACCTCGATCCGGCCGCCGCGCGGCTGCTGGTCGGGCGTGGCCTCGGACTGGTCGGGATCGACTACCTCTCAGTTGAGAAGTTTGATTTTGATCAGCCGGAGACCCATCTTGCACTGCTCGCGAATGGAGTCATAATCGTCGAAGGACTCGATCTCGCCGCTGTTCCAGCGGGGGATTACGAGCTGATCTGCCTCCCATTAAAGATCCGTGACGGTGATGGTGCACCGGCCCGGGTCATACTCAGAAATTAGTTCCCAACCAATCTGGAGTTGTCAATGTCAAAACCCGCCCATCTCGACATGGTTATCAATGACTGGAAACGTGTTCATAGTCAGACCGTTCGCCTCATCGCCGTCGCTCCCGACGACAAATATGACTGGAAGCCGCACGAGACCGCGATGACCCTCGGCGCACTGCTCAATCATCTCTATCAGTCGGAGGCCGGGCTGATCGACGCGTTGCTGACCGGGGTCTTCCCGCGTGATTTTACAAACTATGGCAACACCGCAGAGCTGATTGCCGCCTTCGACAAGTCGCACGAAGAGTCCGTTGCCAAGGTGCAGGGGATCTCTGACGAAGCGTGGGGTGAGACGGTTGCGCCGTTTGGCCCCGATCGTTCCTTCCCACGCTTCGCGCTCCTCGGCCTGGCGCTCGAGCACGAGATTCATCACCGCGGCCAACTCTACGTCTATCTGCGAATGCTCGAGTGTGAAGTTCCGCAGCTTTTTGGTTAAACACGATGACTGATCGAGGGGCCCCCGGCTATCGCGAGCTGGTCTACCAGCTAGTCCTTCGCATCCCGGCAGGCCGCGTTATGACTTATGGTCAGATCGCGCGTCTGCTTGGTGATGGGTATGACGCGCGCGCAATCGGCAATGTTATGCACGCGACGCCGAATGACGAACGAGAGATCCCGTGGCACCGCGTGATCAATTCACGTGGTGGCTGTTCAACCGCCGGGCGAACTCTCCCGCCCGACCTGCAACAACGTTTGCTGGAGATCGAGGGAGTTCGGTTCAATGACCGGGCCGGTAATGTCAATTGTCGAATCGAGGATTATTTATGGTATCCGGATGATCCCGTGTACACTGATGATCTGTAGATTCAGGGTGTAAAATGATGATCAGCGGCAGATTTTTTCGGGTTTTGCTGGCTCTTCTGCTATCTACTCTGGTTTCGGAGGTGCGTCCGGCAGTGCGGCTGGCCCCCGGGGCGAAACCGGTGCGTGAATTTAACATCATTCCGGCGGAGAGCAGCTTCTGGGTCTTTGTCGGGAAGGCGGGGCTCTTCAGCGTCCTTGCACACGATCACAATATCGGTATCCGGAACTTCACCGGGAAGGTCACTATCCCGAATGATCCTGATGGGGTGAAAGGTCCGGGAGGAAAAGTCACAGACTCTGGCCTTGAGATGAAGATCGACACTCGCTCATTGACCCTGCTTGACGATAAGATCAGCGACGGTGACCGGGCGAAGATTACGCGTTCGATGCACGAAGTGGTGCTCGAATCGGCAAGGTATCCGGAAGCGGCCTTCCGCTCCGCCGGCGTGACGGGAGTGGACGGGCGAGGTGATGGGAGGTTCAACCTTCAACTCTCCGGTGATCTGACCCTTCACGGTGTGACGCGCCGGATTACGATTCCCGTCTCACTTCAACTGACCTCCGGCCAGTTGAAAGCCAGCGGGAAGTATACGCTTCGCCAGTCCGATTTTGGCATTCAACCCTACTCAACAGCCGGCGGCACGATCCGGGTTCGTAACGATGTCGTGGTCAGTTTCGAGATTGTCGCGCGGCAGTGATCCTGATCGATTGTCTGATCGATTGTCTGATCGATTGGCCGGGTAATCCCACAGGTTTCAGAAGACGGCGGAATGGACTAAAAGATGAGTGATTCACGGGCAACGATCGAGGTGAAGAGTCCGGCAACCGGCGAAAGGCTTGGCGAAGTTTCAGTAACGACCGCACCGGAAGTGGCTGAAGCCGGACGTCGTGCCCGGCTTGCCGCATCCGCCTGGCGCGAAATGCCGCTCCGTCAACGGGCGAAGATTCTGCTCGGTGCGCGCGACCTCTTCATTGCTCACCGCGATGAGTTGATCGAGCTCCTCAGCCGTGAGAACGGCAAGCCACGAATGGAGGCGCTGGTCGAGATCGCCTACGTTGGTGATATGCTCACTTTTTACGCCAATCAGGGCCGGAAATTCCTTCGCCCGCACCGGATCAAACCCCACCTCATGCGCACGAAGAGGGTGACCGTCCATTACCAGCCACGCGGAGTGGTTGGATTCATTGCGCCGTGGAACTTTCCGCTGATCCTGACGATTGGCGAATCGATTCCGGCGCTCATGGCCGGCAACGCGGTTCTGATCAAGCCATCCGAGTGGACTCCGCTCATCGCTCTTCGCGGAGCAGAGCTCCTGCGCCAAAACTTTGTTGCCAATGGTCTCCCGGCCGACCTGATACAGATCGTCAACGGGTTTGGCGAGACGGGAACCGCACTGGTCGACGCCGTCGACATGATCTCGTTTACCGGCAGCACCGCGACCGGACGACGCGTTGCCGAGCGTGCGGCGCAGCGACTCATCCCCGCCTGTCTCGAACTTGGTGGCAAGGATCCGATGATCGTTCTGCGTGATGCCAACCTTGAGCGTGCCGCCAATGCCGCCGTCTGGGGAGCCTTCACCAATTCCGGCCAGGTCTGCATCTCCGTCGAACGTGTCTATGTTGAGGAACCCGTCGCCGACCGCTTCATCGACCTCGTTGTCGCGAAGACAAAGAGTCTGCGACAAGGCGCCGACTTCGCTGAATCAGCCTCTGACCGCCGTGTCGATGTTGGCGCCATCACCTTTCCGCGACAGATCGAGACGGTCATTTCTCAGGTCGAGCAGGCACGCGAGTGCGGGGCAAAAATCCTTACCGGTGGCCAGCCAAACCCGGATCTCCCCGGCAGATTCTATCAGCCAACGGTGCTGACAGAGGTCGATCACTCCATGCGTGTCATGACAGAAGAGACATTCGGCCCGCTCCTCCCGATTATGCGCGTCCGCGATGAGGCAGAAGCCCTCCGACTCGCCAATGACTCACCCTATGGCCTCAATGCCAGCGTCTGGACAGGGAATCGTGCCCACGGTGAAAAACTTGCCGCCCGTGTCGAAGCGGGAATGACCTGCGTCAATGATGTCATCGCCGGTTTCGGTATCACCGATGCCCCTTCCGGCGGATTGAAGCAGAGTGGTATCGGGAAGCGCCACGGCGCCGAGGGCATTCGCCGCTTCTCCAATCAACAGGTGATTGTCACCGATATTTTTGGCCTGAAACGTGAACCGATCTGGTATCCATACAGCGCCGGTTTCGAGCGGGCTTTTTCGACGGGAATCGCATTCTTGTTTT
>JBEIMN010000332.1:0-4391 GCA_040378705.1 Acidobacteriota bacterium | reverse complement strand
TCCGGTGAATATCGTCCCACCCGCGGTCATCTTCTCCGGTCAATCCTTCCCGGACTCTGTCTTTAACCGATCCTGTCACGTAAAATGCCCCGATCCCTGAGAATCTATTCGTTAACCAATTCGAATTAATCTATTCGACCGGGGTTAAAATAGGGAATGAAATTGTTGAAAGTTTGTCACTAACGTTGAAACGGAGCGCACAACCTGCGGCGCTCCGTTCTCTGCCTCTCGCCTTGTCACGCCGGACTAACGATCAGCCGCAAAACATTCTCAACTCCGCAACCGGAACCGATTACGCCCGCTGGGTCCGCATCATCGAAATGAAATCCTCGAAAAGATAGGTCGCATCGTGCGGACCAGGTCCCGCCTCCGGGTGGTATTGCACCGAAAAGAGCGGAAGATGGCGGTGCCGGAACCCCTCCAGACAACCATCATTCAGGTTGACGTGCGTCAGTTCGATCTGCGACTGATCGAAACTCTCCGGATCGACGGCAAACCCATGATTGTGCGACGTGATCTCAATCCGGCCGGTCAACAGATTCTTGACCGGCTGATTCCCGCCCCGGTGGCCGAATTTCAGCTTGTAGGTCTTTCCACCAACCGCGAGCGCCAGGAGCTGATGCCCAAGGCAGATACCAAATATCGGAACACGCCCAACCAGGCCCCGAACCGTTTCAACGATCTCCGGCAGAGCCGCCGGATCGCCAGGCCCGTTCGAAAGAAAGACCCCATCCGGCGAGAGTGCCATCACTTCATCCCCGGACGTGTGCGCCGGAACCACCAGCACCTGACAGCCAAAAGCTTCAAGATAGCGCAAAATGTAGTACTTGATCCCAAAATCGAAGGCAATGACACGGAATGGCCGCTCACCCGACTGCCGGACCGCTGCAATCCGCGCCCGCACCTCGAGCAACGGATCCATCGTCTGATCCGCCGCCGCACGGTCGAGCTTCCCATCCGGCCACTCATACCGCTCCGTACACGTCACCACATCGACCAGGTTACGCCCTGCCATCTGCGGCGCGGTTCGCGCCTTCTCAATCAGACTCGCTTCATCCAGGTCGATCGACGAGAGACAGGCCCGCATCGCCCCCTTCTCCCGAATGTGACGCACCAACGCCCGCGTATCGATCTCTGAAAGTCCAACGATCCCACTCTGCCTGAGATATTCGTCAAGCGTGATACTCGAGCGCCAGTTCGACTTGATCTCCGAGAACTCCCGGACGATCAGCCCCTCTGCAAATGGACGCCGTGATTCAATATCGTCAGGATTGACACCGTAATTCCCAATCAGCGGATATGTCATCGTCACGATCTGACCAGCGTAGGACGGATCGGTCAGTATCTCCTGATACCCCATCATCGAAGTGTTGAAGACGATCTCACCAACACGCTCACCATCCGCGCCCCAGGCCTGACCGCGAAAAATCCGACCATCCTCCAGTGCCAAAATCCCCGTTCTGCTCATGCCTCTCCTTGTTGCAATCAAAAAATCGGCCCCGGTATCTCCAGGATCCAAAAAACAGTGGCAACCAGTTACCCTGATACACTTCCCCTGATACAGTTTCCCATGGCCGGCTCACTTCCGCTCACGCAGAAATTCTTCGGCACGCCCAAGCCACTGCTTCTCTGCGCGGTACTTGTATGCCGGCGCACTCCTGACCGCCTCGACACACTCACGCATCTCTGCAATCGCCTCCTGACGCCGGTTGAGCCGGTCAAGCACCATTCCACGCCAGTATCGCCCCTCACCATCCGACGGCCGCTCACGCTGAAAACGATCGAGCATCGCCAGCGCATCGTCGTACTGCCCTGCAGCATAGTACAACTGGCCAACTTCACGCCAGATCTCGTGATGGCTGTGCGCCGGATCCTGTTCAATCACACGCTCAAAATGCTGGAGCGCAACGGTTAGCCGACCAGCTTCCCGCGCGATCCGCCCAAGCTGATAGTATGCGTCAGTCTCACGCGCATCGACTTCGATCGCCTTCCTGAAAGACCACTCAGCCTCTGCACGGTCACCCCGCTCCAGATAAAGCAGCCCCAGATTATAATGGGCCGAGGCATCCGCCGGGTTGAGCGTCGCAAACTCGAGGCTGCGCCGGAATGCTTCGCGTGACCGCGATGACCCCATCAGATCATCGATCCGATCACGCAACAGGAAAAGCAGAAAGAGCAGCAGCAACGGTGAGGCACAGAGCGTCGTCGCCGCACTCATCAGCAATGGCAGCGCGATCAGCGAAGAGAGCGAGAACAATCCAATCAGCACCGCCTGATAACGCCGCAGATTGAAGACAACCTCGACCGCGATCACCACCAGCATCACAAAGGCCGGCAGCGGCAGCAGCACCATCATCGCTCCGGCAATACCGCCTCCAGCCCGCCATAATGCCCCATCTCCACGCCAGATCAGAAAGATCAACGGAAACAGCGTCACCCAGAGCGCGAAGATCATCGCCCCCAGCACACACGAGAGCATCGACGCATACTCCTGCCGAAATATCGCTCCCAACCTCACCCGCCGCTCGAAAATAGTCGCCAGCCCGACCAGCCCCGGTACGTATACCACCGCGACGAAAGGTACCATCATCCCCGCCGGTACGAACACACGCATCAACTCGCGCAGAAAAAACCCGCCCAGCGACCAGCCCCGCCCATCAACCCATCCACCATAATCCAGCCAGCGCAGGTAATCGATTACCGTAGCGGAGATCGCCAGATAGGCGATCGCTGTCAGCCACCCCACCAGCAACAGTACGCCAACCGGCGCTCGATCCCGTAATCTTCTGAATATCGATATCAAATCAGCCCCTCTCATCGGCTCACAGTTGGCTCACAGTTGGCCCTTAATCTGGATCATTCCGGGGTTGGAAACCCATCAGGCCCCAGTGCCTGCCTTCCCGAAACACTCAAAAGCGCGGAGAGCTCGTCGCCTTCCGCGCCACATTGAACCATATCGAATAAGACTGGGCCCGATATTCATCAATTCTACTAATTTCTGGTAATTCTGGTAATTCTGGTAATTCTGGTAATTCTGGTAATTCTACTAGTTTTATTGATTCATTCCGTCAATTCAGTCTGCTCATTTTACTGAACGCTGTGGGCCGCCGTCTGAAAACATCCACCTTGCCCCGGCTACTCGCCACCCCTACTTCAACTTCCCAACCCGCTCGAATGGGAGAAAAGGATAGTACCGAAAAATCGCCTTGCCATAAATGTACTTTTCCGGAACCAGGCCCCAACTGCGGCTGTCGCTGCTGTTGTTCCGGTTGTCACCCATGACGAAGTAGTGGTGCGCATTAATATCGACTGGTGTCGGAGTCGAATCCCGCGAAAGATACTCCCGATCGAGATACGGCTCATCGATCAGCTCATCGTTGACGTAGAGTTTGCCATCGACCACCTCGACACGCTCACCTGGAAGCCCGACGACACGCTTGATATAGGATTTCGAGGGATCATTCGGATAGAGCAGGACGACGATGTCGCCACGCTTGATCGGAGTCTCATCGCCAAGCCACTCACGCAACGGATAGATAAACTTGTTGACAAAGATACGATCCTGATCGTGAAGCTTCGGCATCATGCTCTGCCCCTCGACCCGCACCGGCTGGATCACGAAAACGACGATCAGTATGGCGACCAGCCCGGCAAAGAATATGTCCCGAACGAGCGACCGCAACTCATACCAAATCCCGCCACTTTGGTGACTATACCCGTGGAGGGTCGTCAGATCCTCGATTATGCGTATCTCGTCGTCGTCCCCGGGGGCAATACCAATATACTTCTCTTTTTTCATCTGAATACATCTCTCCCGATCGGGATTTACATCGGCTATCATCATTCCCGACTCTATATCTGAAAAAAGATATTATGCATAAAGGCTCTTGTCAATAATCAGATCTGGCATCAGGTCTGGCACTGATCCTGGCACCAGCCAGCCAATCAGGGGGCCTGCACGATAAGACGGCCGGTCAGGCTCGCGGGCAATGATTGCCCGTGGCCCTCCCTGCTCGCTCTCACGCACACTCTCACTGTCAGTGCGTAATCGTCCCCTGCAACGTCGTGTCAATCTGTGTCTGCAACCCCTGACCGAACAGAAACGACTGCATGTTCTGGATCAGAAACTGCTGGTGCTCACCGTTAATCGTACTCAGACCATAATGATTGATCAGCTGGTTCTGCGTCGCAACCCAGGCCTTCCAGCAGGCCTGACAGATCTCCTCATGAATCTTCCTGCCCAGCACTCCGCCAAAGGGCGCCTTGTCCAGCCCCGGCAGCTTGTGGCCACACCTGACACACTTGATCACATCCGCCATAGTCGATCTCCTTGACTCCAACAAAATTGATTGGATTGATTGGGTATTCTCCCCACACAAAAATATCTAAAC
>JBEIMN010000331.1:0-4392 GCA_040378705.1 Acidobacteriota bacterium | reverse complement strand
TCTCACTCAGAAGCTCTGACCGGTTGTACAAGAGGGCCCGCGTGATCCGTTCCGTCTTTCTGAGGACGGCGTTAATCTCGGCTGGCGGGCGACCGGCCTCTGTCATTCGACCGATGAACTCATCGCGAAGCATCTTGCCGATCGTCCGGCCGGACATACCGATGACGATCAGACCGGTCTTCAGATCGTCGCGCTGGGCGATGAGGCTCGTCGCGAGGTACCCACCCTCACCGTGACCGATGAGGACGATCCGCGCCGGGTCGACCTCAGGTTGCGCCTGCAGGAATCTTAGCGCGCCGTGGATGTCGTCGATGTAGTCATCGTAGGAACCGATCGCCTTGCATTCGCTCGCCCCGCGACAGCGTCTGTCAAAGCGCAGGCTGACGATACCACCATCGGCCAGTGAGACCGCAAGGTCGCGATAGACCGGGTGCGTGACCGTTCCAACCGCGATTTCATTACGCGTCGTCGTCGTCATCTCGCCAACGATCAGCGCCGCGGGAAGCCGTGTCACATTCGACTTTCTAACCGGGGCGAGGATCGTGCCGGCAAGCTTCACCTGATGCCCGGGAAAGGTGACTTCGCGCGCCTCTGGCCGCGCCTCCTGAGAACCAGTCGATTGGGTTGGGCCGGGCGACTGGGCGAGGGCTTTTAAAAAGGGCAGTCCGGCAGACTCCTGGTGGCCTGCCAGGGCCCCGGGCGGCAAGACTATCGCCAACAACAGGGTGAGGGTGACAGCTCGACAGACTCCCGACAATCCATTAAATTTCATCTGCTTTATTCCCACGCCTTTCTGCTCCATCAGCGCATCAGGATTCCACGTGACCGGAGGTACGCCTTCGCGTCGCCGATCGTCATCTGACCAAAATGGAAGATCGAGGCGGCAAGAACCGCACTCGCCTTACCGATCGTCAGCGCGTCATAGAGATGTTCGAGGCTTCCCGCCCCACCCGAAGCAATGACCGGAATCTGAACCGCCTCGGCAACGGCACGCGTCAGTTCGAGGTCGTAACCATCCTTGCGCCCGTCCTGATCCATGCTCGTCAGAAGTATCTCGCCTGCGCCAAGCTCAGCGGCCCGCTGCGCCCACTCAACCGCGTCCAGTTCAGTCGGCGTCCGCCCGCCGTGAAGATAGACTTTCCAGCCCTGACCATCTCCAACTACACGCTTGGCATCGATGGCGACGACGATACACTGCGCGCCATAGCGCTCCGCCCCCTCCCGAATCAGATCCGGATTGGCGACGGCGGCGGTGTTGATCGAGACCTTGTCCGCTCCCGCCTTAAGAATGTGGCGGATATCATCAACCGACCGGATCCCCCCGCCGACCGTGAACGGAATGAAGACCTGATCGGCGACGTGCCGAACCATCCCGGCAACGATCTCCCGCCGATCGGAAGATGCCGTAATATCGAGAAAGACCAGCTCATCAGCCCCTTCCCGATCGTACCGCGCCCCCTGCTCGACCGGATCTCCGGCATCGACCAGATTCAGAAAACTGATTCCCTTCACCACCCGTCCGTTGTCAACGTCGAGACAGGGAATGATCCGTTTCGCTAACATTGTCACGCTTTCCGCTGTGGCCGCGAGGCAGGCGCCCCGCGGCCGTTGGTGTGCCGCCCGATCTTCTGGTTACCAGCAGCAGTCTGCGCTGATCCCATCCCGGGATCGACTGACCAGATCGGGCAATGCGATATTGTCACAGCCTGATCTGCTTGACCCAAAGCACGTGTGGCACTGCGCCAAGCGCGGCGAGCGTCTTCGCATCGAGCGGGCTGTCGACCTCGTATATCGACATGGCCGCGCCACCCGGCTTGTTACGGCTGAGGAAGAGCTGTGCGATATTGATCTGATGCTCGCCAAGGAAGGTTCCGATCCGGCCGACAACTCCCGGCTGGTCGCTGTTGTGGAGGACCAGCAGGTGGCCACTCGGGACCGCCTCGATCCGGTATGAGTTGATGTAGGCGATTCGCAGATCGTCGACGCCGAAGATCGTTCCGGCAACCCGGCACTCACCCTCGTCATTTTTGACGATCACCTCGACGAGGCTGGTGAAATCCTGCGCCATAAGCGATTTCGACTCCGTCACCTGCAGTCCGCGCTCAGCGGCGATCAGCGAAGCGTTGACCGGGGTCACGCGCGCACTGACCGACTTGAGCAGCCCGATCAGGATCGACTGGGTCAGTGGCCGCACATCGAGGTCGGCGACCGCGCCGTGATAGACAATCCGGATCTCACGCACCGGCTGATTGAAGAACTGCGCCTGGAAACTGCCAAGCTTCTCTCCAAGTTCGAGGTAGGGTCTGACGTGCTCGAGCACCTCCGGACTGACCGCCGGCACGTTGACCGCTCCGGCCACCGCCCCGGTCAGCAGGTAGTTTGAGACCTGCTCGGCAATCGTCACCGCTACCGATTCCTGAGCCTCGTTGGTCGAGGCGCCAAGATGCGGCGTGACAACCACCTCGTCCAGTGTCAGCAGCGGGTGATCGGTTGGCACCGGCTCCTTGACGAAGACATCGAGCGCCGCTCCGGCGACCTTGCCCGACTTGATTGCTGTGTAGAGGGCTTCCTCATCGATCAGTCCGCCACGCGCGCAGTTGATGACCCGCACGCCATCCTTCATCTTTGCAAAAGCGGCCTCACCGACAATGCCGCGCGTCTCGTCGGTCAGCGGCGTATGAACAGTCAGGAAATCGGCGTTGCGCAGTACCTCGTCAAGCGTCGCAACCTCGATCCCGGCCTTTGCCGCGACTTCACGGGTGATGAATGGATCGTAGGCGATGACCTTCATCGCCAACCCGAGCGCCCGCGAGGCGACGATCTTTCCAATATTGCCCAGCCCGATCACGCCAAGCGTCTTCCCTGCCAGCTCGACACCCATAAAGCTCTTTTTGTCCCACTTCCCGGACTTGAGCTTGGCGTGCGCCTGCGGGATCTTCCTCGCCAGCGACATCAGGAGTGAAATGGCGTGCTCGGCCGTCGTCACACTATTGCCGGCAGCCGCGTTCATCACCACTATTCCACGCTGGCTGGCGACCGGAACATCTATATTGTCGACCCCGGTTCCGGCGCGACCAATCACTTTCAGGTTGTCAGCGGCACTCAGAATGTCCGCCGTTACCTTTGTCTCACTGCGGACAATCAGTCCCTGGTAACCGCCGATGATCTCCTTCAACTCGGCAGGGGTCAGACCAACCTTGTGGTCGACCTCAAACTCGGGGTGGCTTTTCAGAATATCGATTCCTTGGCTCGACAAATTATCGCTGACCAGTATTTTCATAAGTCCTTATCTTAACCTTTCCTGTCCTGCTTTTACCGTAAAAGTACAAGTGATCCGACTAAAAATATCCGGTTGGGATGCGTGGCTGGTGAGTGAACGATATTGACTGCGCGCGTGGCATCGATGATGCGCTCCTGGGTACGCTCCCGCAATGTCAGTCAATGGGCAAATCATTGCAACATAATATTCAGTGAAGTCTGAAATTGCAAATTGCGTCACCAACGACATCAAGCATAACCCATCGGGCGACCACCTGGCCCCGAACATGACACCGGTCCCGGAATGCCCGGCCGTCTTGCCTTTTGCGCCGCTGAATCTTAAACTTGCGACTTTGAATCATTGAATGAAATTCTGGAAAAACGAGGCATTGCATGAAGATTCATGAGTATCAAGCAAAAGATCTCTTAAGTGGTTATGACGTCAAGGTTCCGCGCGGAATCGTCGCCCGGTCTCCGCTCGAAGCGGAGGACGCGGCGAAGGAGCTGGGACTGCCAGTGGTGGTCAAGTCGCAGATCCATGCCGGTGGGCGCGGCAAGGGCGGTGGTGTCAAACTGGCGCGGACGATCGAGGAGGTCCACGAAATCGCACGCCAAATGATCGGCATGACCCTCGTCACCCACCAGACGGGGCCGGAAGGGCGTGTCGTCCAGACCCTGCTGATCGAAGAGGGGCTCAGGATCAAAAAAGAGTTCTACCTCGGCATGCTGCTCGATCGCGCAACATCGCGACTCGTCTTTATGGCGTCAGCCGCTGGCGGCATGGACATTGAAGAGGTCGCGGCCAACACTCCCGAACTGATCCTTCGTGAATCGATCGACCCGGCAGTCGGAATGCAGCCCTTCCAGGCGCGCAATATCGCCTTTGGTCTCGGACTCGAAACGAAGGTGATCGCCAAGGCAACCAGCTTCATCCTCTCCCTCTACCGCGCCTTCGTCGATCTCGACGCCTCGATGATCGAGATCAATCCATTCCTCCTGACTGAGGAAGGTGAACTCTATGCGCTCGATGCCAAGGTCACCTTCGACGACAACGCACACTATCGTCACAAGGAGTTCGCCGAGTTGCGCGACCTCAACGAAGAGGCCCCGCTCGAAATCGAGGCCTCCAAGTTC
>JBEIMN010000330.1:0-4398 GCA_040378705.1 Acidobacteriota bacterium | reverse complement strand
GGAAATTGAACCATTTTCGGATCACACGGAGGGCAGCTTGATCGAAGTTGATCATTTGACCAAAAGTTATGGACAGGCCCGAGCCGTCAACGATATCTCCTTCACAGTTGAGAAGGGAGAGATCCTTGGATTTCTCGGACCGAACGGCGCCGGTAAGACGACGACCATGCGCATTCTGACCGGTTATCTGCCCGCGACCAGCGGCACGGCGCGGATTGCGGGATACGATGTCTTCGAGCAGTCGATGGAGGTGCGGCGACGTATCGGCTACCTGCCAGAGACGCCACCCATCTACCCGGAGATGTCGATCGAGGACTATCTTGCGTTCGTCGCGCGGATCAAGGGGGTCGATGCCGGCAATATCTCGGCGCGTGTCGATCAGGCGATGGCACTGACAAACCTGACCGACCGACGGAGGGAGCTGATCAAGCGGCTTTCGCGTGGTTACAAGCAGCGTGTTGGCATCGCACAGGCGATCGTCCACAACCCGGACGTGGTGATCCTTGACGAACCGACGGTCGGACTCGACCCGAATCAGATCAAGGAGGTTCGAAAGCTGATCAAGGGCCTCGCGGGCGAGCATACGATCATCCTCTCGACGCACATTCTGCCCGAGGTCGAGATCACCTGCGATCGCGTCGTGATCATCAACAAGGGCCAGATCGCCGCGGTCGACACCCCGCGCAACCTCGTCAACCAGCGCCAGAGCGGCAGCCACGTCCGCATCTCGGTCCGTGAAACGGGCGACAGCGACGCTCTGCTCCGCCAGGCACTCAGCTCGATCGAGGGAATTCAGAATATCGAGGTCAACTCGGCCAACCCCAATGAGGCGAACGAGGGATCAGGGCTGCTGACAGCGAGCATCGAGGTCGGCCAGGGGCTCGACCTGCGGGCGCCGATCGCCGCCCGCGTCGTCAACAGCGGACTCGAGCTTCTGGAACTGGGAACGATCAACGTCAGCCTCGAAGATATCTTTATGAAACTGACCACCGAGGAACTGTCCGAGGTCAAAGTCGACGTCAAAGTCGACAAGGAGAATGACTGATGAATGGGATTCTCGCTATCTATCGGCGGGAGATGAAGAGCTACTTCGTCTCGCCGATCGCCTATATTGTCATCGGATTTTTTCTGATCATCACCGGATACTTCTTCGCCAATATCCTGTCGATCCTGATCGAGCGGTCATTTATGGCGCAGATGCAGGCGCAGCGGATGGGTGCGCCGCCGGATATGGACGTACCAGGCATGGTAATTCGCAACTTCGTCGGGGTAATCGCGACGGTCATGCTCTTCCTGATTCCGATGATGACGATGGGAGTCTATTCCGAGGAACGGAAGCGCGGGACGATGGAGATGCTGATGACCTCGCCGCTGACCGAGCTGCAGATCGTGCTTGGCAAGTTCTTCGCGTCGCTTTCGCTCTTCCTGCTGATGCTGTCGCCGACGCTGATCTATCACGGAGTGGTCTCTTTCTACAGTGAACCAGCCCTTCAATGGCGGATCATCGGCTCCGGTTATCTTGGAATCTTCCTGCTCGGGGCGGTTCTGATTGCCCTTGGTTCGTTCATTTCCGCGCTGACCGAGAGCCAGATCATTGCCGGTGTCATCACCTTCGTCGTCTTCCTGCTCCTCTGGGTGCTCGATTTTGGCGTCCGTGGCGCCTCGACAACGACTGGTGAGATCGTCAAGTACCTCTCGATCCTTCAGCATTACGAGACCTTTGCCCAGGGAGTCATCGACACATCGAGCATCGTCTTCTACCTTTCGGTGACGCTGCTCGGACTCTTCCTGACGCTGCGAACCATTGAATCGATGCGCTGGAGACGCGCCTAGGGAGTATCAGGAAAGACTATGAACAACATTCGACAGGAATACAGTCGCCTCTCCGGCTTCGTTGGCGCGGCGATGCTCATCTCCGGATACGTGCGCCACAGCATAGAGAGTCTGTGGGGGCCGGTCAACATCGGGCTGGTCGCGGTTGGAGCCGTGCTGCTGCTTGGAGCGCTGGCGGTCAACGGCAGTGCGCTCAAAGCCTTTTTTCAGGGTCGGACAGGAAGAGCAGGAACCAACCTTGGGGTGCTGGTGGTTGCGGTGATCTCCATCCTTGGACTGCTCAACTACCTTGGTTTCCGATATCACAAGCGCTTCGATCTGACGACAGAGGGGCTCTATACCCTCTCTGACCAGACCAAAAAGGTACTCAGTGGCCTGCAGAAGGATGTCCGGATCATCAAGTTTGACAAGGCAGACGATCAGATGCTGGGTGATCAGGTCAAGGACTTCAAGACCGTGACGAGACGAATCACTTACGAGCGTATCGATCCGCAGCAGAAGCCTGACATTGCGCGCCAGTTCGCCGTGCAGCGAATGGGTGAGACGATCATCGCCGCCGGCGAGCGTGTCGAGCGGCCGACGGCGACATCGGAGCAGGATCTGGTCAACGCGATCATGAAGGTCACCCGCGACCAGATGAAGACGATCTGCTTCATCACCGGCCACGGTGAAAAGGATATCGCGAGTGAAGAGTCGGAAGGCTATCAGGTAGTCGATAAGGCGCTTCAAAGCGAAAATTATCAGACAAAATCGATCAACCTGGTCAGTGAGAACCAGGTTCCGGCAGACTGTTCGGTGATCGTCATCAACGGGCCGAAACAGAAGCTCTTCCCGCAGGAGACCGGAATAATCGGGGCATTTCTTGACGCTGGCGGCAAGGCGCTGCTGATGGTCGATCCGGACACAGATCCGGGAGTCGGGACACTTCTCGAGTCCTGGAACATTACGCTTGGCAACGACACGGTCGTCGATGCCAGCGGTGTCGGGCGGCTCTTCGGAACCGGGCCGGCGGTTCCGCTGGTCGCGAAATACGGTGCTCATCCGATTACGCGGGATATGTCACGGACGGCGACCTTCTTCCCACTCGCACGCTCTGTCAGACAGTCCGGCGGTCAGCGGGGCGACATCACGCAGGTTGACCTGCTGACCACCTCAGAGCAGAGCTGGGGTGAGACAGCGCTCGAGGGTGGTGAGGCACGCTTTGACGAGGGCAAGGACAACAAGGGCCCGGTCACGCTCGGCGTCACCGCGACAAAGAAGGTTGGAGAGAAAGAGTCGCGCCTGGTTGTGATTGGAGATTCGGACTTTGCCGACAACAACTATGCCCGAATGGTCGGAAATGGCGACCTCTTTCTGAACACCATCAACTGGCTGGCGCAGGAGGAGGATCTGATCTCGATCCGCCCGAAGAGTCCGACCAACCGGTCTGTGAGTATGACGGAGGGTCAGCAGCGTTCATTCTTCCTGCTGGTCGTGCTGGTTATGCCACTGCTGGTGATCGGCTCCGGCATCTGGATATGGTGGAAAACGGAGATAAGCGACTGACAACAGGCCGGGGTAAGTCTGGCCGAGGTGAGTCCGGCCCGCCGGGTCAGGCTCACCTCTTCATCATGAAGACTACTGAATTATGAAAAGAAGCACTCTGATACTGATGATACTCGCGATTGGAATGGGCACCGCTGTCTACTATCTCGAATATAAACCCGGAAAGCCGCGTGACGCTGGCAACGAGGAGGCGGCAACATCGAAGCCGGCCTGGGAGATCAGGCAGGATGATATCTCAGTCATCGACATCCGGCGCGGCAGCGAGACTCTCCGGTTTGCGCTCGACGGCGACAAGTGGCAGCTCAGGCAGCCACTGGCCGCGGTCGCCAACGATGCGGCGATGCGCTCACTGGCGGGCGACCTCGCCGGGGTGACAATCGAGCGCGAGTTCCCTGCCGCCGCCGAGAGCCTTGCGAGCTATGGGCTTGCAACGCCGGCACTGCACATCGAGTTCAGGCTGAAGGGCGGTCAGACGAGAGTAATCGAGCTTGGCGCAAAGGATGTGCTCGGCTCTGCCGCCTATGCACGGATCGATGGCGGGGCAAATGTCGCACTGATCTCGTCTTCACTGCTGACCAGTGCCGGCAAAACCCTGAGCGAATTCCGCGACCGGACGTTATTCGGCGGAACGATCACCGATCTCGGGCGAATCAGACTGGTCAACGGCGCGGGCGCTTTCGAGCTTGAACAGAAGAATGGTGTCTGGAGCATCGTCGCCCCCTACGGTGCCGAAGCAGAGGAGTCGGAAGTCACGGGCCTGATCTCTGCCCTGACGACGGCAGAAGCGACTGAGATCGTCGGCGAGACCGATGCCGAGGCGGCGAAGTTCGGACTGACCAGCCCGAGCCTCAAATTGATCGCCACGCTGAGCAACGGCGCAGAACGGAGCATTTCGATCGGGTCGAAGGTTGGTGAAGACTACTATGCCAGAGTCTCCGACAAACCACAGATCTTCAAGGTCAGCGCATCGCTCCAGGAAAAGATGAAGACAAAGCTTTCACAGTTGAAGAGCCGCCTGCT
>JBEIMN010000329.1:0-4400 GCA_040378705.1 Acidobacteriota bacterium | reverse complement strand
GTCATCAATGACACTTAATGGAACCTAATGGGACCTAATGGGACATTATGGGACTTAATTGAACCTGATAATACTTGACAAGGTACAGAGTTTGCCCATTACAAAGCTAAACTATAAACATTACTTCCGGAACCATTCCCTGTCAACAGCTCATTCAGACAATCAGGCCTTGTCAGGCCGCCGCACAACATTTTTTGTATTTCCGACCCGACCCGCAGGGACACGGATCGTTGCGTCCCACCTTCTCACCGCGACCCTCGCCGAAAGAGGTGCCACCTGATGGCGATGACGGTTTGGATCGATCCTCAAGGTCAGGAAAATCCGGGGAATCAGGATAGAAATGGGAGAGTGGTGGTGGAAATGGGGCCGATCGGATCCAGGTCGCCCCACGCGACTCGAGCTCTTCAATCGCGGCATGGCAATCAGGACGCGACCAGATCGCCTGACGGCGCGCAATCTCCGCCGGACGATAGAAATCGAGAAGCTCGCGACGGAAAAATTCAGTTTTGGACTTCGGTGTAATATGCGCGAGCAGCTCGCGGTATGTCCCCGCCAGCCCGGCATCGATCGCCCCGCGTCGATAGGCCACCTTTACCGGCTCCAGACTTTGCTGCCGATCAAGATAGAGCGGGCAATCGACAATCGAGGTCAGAAACTGCCGATCATCCTCTCGAACGTCAACCAGCAGCTCGAGCATGAAGCCAAGCACCCGCCCTCGCACCTCCGGGTGATCCTGCGCGATGAAGGTCAAGGCGCGTGCCGCCTGGACACGCGCGTCACTATAGTCCGGATTGTCCCGAAAACCTCCCCGATTCTCGACAATGAAATCGATCAGCGGCTCGACTGCCACCACCCCAAACCCGGCCAGCACCTCCGCCCACCTGTCGAGCAGCCAGTCGTAATCAGCGAAATAGGACGGCAGAATTCGAGCGATCAAATCCGGCAGAATCGAGGGATCCCCGATCCGGCTGACCAGCGTCACGACATGCCGGTTGATCCAGAACTCCCCCCCCTGCCCCTCGTACCAGTAGTCGTCGTTGAGCAGGATCTCACGCAAACGCGGGAGCGCCGCCGCCCCGCGCCGAACGATCTCCTCGATGTGGCCGAGCCCAACCCGATCCTCCTCCTCCAAGAGAAGCTCGATCAGCGTCGCGGTTGTCAGGGATTCGTATTCGATCATCTTCGATCTCGATCTCGATTTGGCCCTCGATTTCGCTCAACCGGGGCCAGTGCCGTTTTAATCACGCGCCAAACGCAACATCAGATATCGAGATTCTTGACGTCGAGCGCGTTATCCTCAATAAAACGGCGCCGTGGCTCGACCTGATCACCCATGAGCACGGTAAAGATCTGGTCGGTCTCGACCGCATCGTCGATCCGAACCTGAAGCAACGTCCGCTTCTCCGGATCCATGGTCGTCTCCCATAGCTGCTCCGGATTCATCTCGCCGAGACCCTTGTAACGCTGAATCGTCAGATCCTTCTTTGCCGCCGCAAGGATATACTCGAGCAGCTCCTGCCGCGAACCGACCTCCGTCTCGACATTCGAAGTTCTGACCACGTACGGAGGCAGCCCGAGCATGGCCATCGACTTCAGAATCTCGACCGATCGCTGAAACTCGACGTGGGTTGCCAGCTCCCAGTTGATCCTGACGCTGTAGCCGCTTTCGCTGCTCCGCACCTTGACCTCATACAGGCTGTGCTCTTCATCCGAGGTCAGCTCTATGATGTACCCCGCCTTCGAAAAGACCTCGCCGAGAGTTGCAATAAGCTCCCGACTGGCGAAGATGTCGCGGAGCTTTCGCCCGACCATCATCATCAGACCATTCGATCCAGCCAGCCCTTCAAGAAGCAGATCGAGTACCCGGCGATCGTTGAGCCGCCGCTCCAGCTTCAGAAAATAGCCATTCAATTCAACCAGCTTTTCAAGCAGCGAGGTCAACTCACGACCCGAAACTACATCAACTCCATTCCTCAACTTCACCTGGACATCCTGGGTCGCCTTTTTCATCAGATAGGCGTTCATCTCCCGCTCATCCTTGATGTACTGCTCCGACTTGCCCTTTTTCACCTTGTAAAGTGGCGGCTGCGCGATATAAACGTAGCTGCGGATCTCGCCATCAGCCGTCTTGTGCTCGAGCAACTCCCGCATTTGCCGGTAGAAAAAGGTCAGCAGGAGCGTTCGAATGTGGCTGCCATCAACGTCGGCGTCGGTCATCAGCACGACCTTGTGGTAACGAAGTTTCCCGATATCGAAATCATCCTTGCCAATGCCGCAACCAAGCGCGGTGATGAGCGTTCTGATTTCACTGTGGGAGAGCATCTTGTCGAAACGCGCCTTCTCGACATTAAGGATCTTGCCCTTCAGCGGCAGGATGGCCTGGGTCCTTCGATCACGCCCCTGTTTGGCCGAGCCGCCGGCCGAATCACCCTCAACAATATAAATTTCACACAGCGACGGGTCTTTCTCGGCACAGTCGGCGAGTTTGCCAGGCAGGCTGAGCGAATTGAGTGCCCCCCTTGCGAACAATCTCACGAGCCTTGCGCGCCGCTTCGCGGGCTCGTGCCGCGTCAACCGACTTGCCAACAATGGCTTTCGCCGACTTGGGATGCTCCTCGAAAAAGCTGCTCAAATGCTCGTAAACAAAAGAATTGACCGCGCCCTGAACATCGGAATTGAGTTTCCCCTTCGTCTGTCCCTCGAACTGCGGCTGCGGCAGCTTGACCGAAATCACCGCCACCAACCCTTCCCGCGCGTCGTCTCCCGACAGCTGCCCCTTGAAATCCTTGATCAGTCCCGAAGACTGCGCATAGCTGTTGATCACTCGTGTCAGTGCCGATCGGAAGCCGGAAAGGTGCGTTCCACCATCGACCGTGTTGATGTTGTTAGCAAAAGAGAAGACCTTCTCGTCGTAGGCATCGTTATACTGAAGCGCAATTTCGATCGAAAGCATATCTTCCGAACCGTTCGACCCGGCCATCTTCTCACAATAGACAGGGTCCTGGTGGAGCACATTCTTGTTCTTGTTGAGGTGCCTGACGAACTCTGCGATCCCGCCTTCATACAAAAATTCGTGCTTCTTTTCCGTCTCTGAACGCTCGTCGGTAATCGTGATCGTCACCCCCTTGTTCAGAAAGGCCTTCTCACGAAGCCGCTCTGAGAGCCGGTCGAAAGAGAATTCGGTCGTCGTGAAGATCTCCGAATCGGGCTTGAAGGTTATCTTTGTCCCGCGCCGCTTTGAGGTTCCCGTCTTTGTCAGACTGGTCACCGGAATGCCTCGCTGGTACTCCTGTTCGTACACCCCGCCATCACGTCGGATCTCCATCCTCATCAATTCTGAAAGGAAATTGACGCACGAGGCCCCGACTCCATGCAGTCCGCCGGAGACCTTGTAGGCGTTGGTATCAAACTTTCCTCCGGCGTGGAGGACCGTCATGACCACCTCCGCCGCCGGTCGATTCTCTGTCGGATGCATATCGACCGGAATACCGCGCCCGTTGTCCTCGACTGTCACCGAATTATCGAGATGGATCGTCACATTGATCATATTGCAGTGGCCGGCCAGTGCCTCGTCGATCGAGTTGTCGACGATCTCATAGACGAGGTGGTGCAGCCCGATATCGCCGGTTGAACCAATGTACATCGCCGGTCTCTTTCGAACGGCATCACGCCCCTCGAGAACCGTAATCGCTGCGGCACCGTATGCATCATTGCCGTTCGTCGCTTCACTCATAATAGTATTCTCGCGCTCCTGAACTTAGTCGTGGTTACAATTCCAACCGGAGGTCTCAACGGGTATCTTCCTGGTATCTTCCGGGTGTCTTCCGGGTGTCTTCCGGGTGTCTTAAGGTTGCCGATGTCCGATTGTCAGCGAGCTGGATCGCCGGCCGGGGGATCGTCAATTGAATCTTGTCCGCACTCCTGCTCCGGCGACAGCGTCCCGACCACCCGTCCCGCCGCAACCTCGAAGAGGGTGGCACGGCTGCGGTAATTTTCCGCTAAAGATCTTTTTGATGTGGAGACGATGGTCTGGGATCTGTCCGCCAGGTAATCCAGCAGTATCTCAATTCTGGTGCGGTCGAGTTCGGCATCAAGGTCATCAATCAGGAAAATCGGATACTCTTCAAAAGTCTTATAGTACACGCTGAGCTGGGCCAGATCAAGAATGAGCAGCGCGCTTCGCTGCTGACCGGAGCTGCCGAACCGCGCAATCTCCCGGCCATCGCTCAGAATCTCAAGATCGTCACGGTGCGGGCCGACCAGTGAATAGCCGGTCGCCAGCTCGTTTGGCAATCGGAGCTGGAGCCGCTCACGAAGGAGTGCAGAATAGTCGGAGAGATCACCCTTCCCTTCGAGTGAGGAACGGTAACGGATGCGGATGTCCTCGGCGCGAAAGAGCG